>JAABSK010000144.1 GCA_011390435.1 Desulfobacteraceae bacterium
CCTGATCTTTTTTCGTTGTCAGAAACAGCACCGGGGGAAAAGAGTGATCTTTTCCCCCGGTGCTGTTTCTGACCTGTCCGCGGTTATCGCTGGATCAGCCTGCGGGTGTATCCAGCTGCGATCAGAAGTCCAAATCCCATGAAAAAATAAAAAGCCGGTTCAGGCAGCTGGTTTCGGGTCAACAGAACCCCGATTTTATCCGCATATGCAAAAACCGGATAAAAGAAAATTGCAGTAATAAATATGGCAAACAGTATTATATGTAATTTCATTGAGCCCTCCTGTAAGGCATTGTAACGTCTATTTTCTTTGCAATTACTTGATATTATAAATAGCAAAGAGCGTGCCATTACAAAAAGAGCCGACTTTACAGTTCTAACATACTGGAATAAAATATCTTTTTTACATTCACCCTGCTTCAAATATTTGAATGATTCCTCAGGGGACTATGAAAATTATCGGATAAAATTAGGAATTTTTTTTCACAATTATAACGGATATCACCCTTTTGATTTGATAGCGTTCAGTATCAGGGTAATGGGTCGATCATCTTCAATATTTTCTGAAAACCTGACAGGTCCGGGTCTGCGATAGTGATCAAGACCGGAGTCAGCTGCCAGCCATTCCTCTCTCATCGCCCTGAATACCCTGAAAGCATTGGAATTCAAATCCACGAGGCTCTTTTCAATCACCAGCTCCAGCCGTCCATTCCGCTCTTCCAGGTGCATCATTTTTGCAATGGGGATGCCGATGGGCTCCCATTTGTCAAAAGTCTGCTCAAGATTTTTAATGGCAGCCATCTGACCGGACGCCCCGTTGGCAATGAGATGAAAGGCGGTCAGCCCGAGATTATAGGCATAATTACAGTCAAAATGAGTGGGATCTGCCCCCCTGCCGTCATACCCGTAAAAATGGGTCTGCGTGCGAAAATGGGGATCAGACAATTTAAATATCTGTACAATTGCTTCAGGGACGCTGTCTTCCACACTGATACATCCGTCCGTGACCAGCGCCTGCTTTAATGTCTTTTGGGACATGATGGATTCTTTGACCATCAGATACCGGTCTTCCGGATTCTTGAACAGCACCCTGGAAAACCGGTCCGGTGAAATACCGGCGTCGTCCATGACAGATGCATAATAGGACCTGTCAATCCCAACCTTGTAGCGGCCCTTTTCTTTCAGGATATCCAGGTATTCTTTAACCATATCCATGATAATTTTTTCGGTTTTCACCTGGGAAAACTGGAAATTACCATGGGTGTCCCGCTCCACCAGCAGTCCTTCCTGAAAAAACGATGGCAGCTGACTGAACAGGTCATCATCTCTTGAATTCCAGATGGGAAACCGCTGATCAGACCCAGTGTCCCTGGCCAGACGTCTCAGGTAATCAAGCTTTTCATTCAAACGGGGAAAAGCCGTATGAAAATCACTGTCATGAATTTTATTATAGTCAGCGATAATGGTGTTGAGTTTGATGATAAACACCTGTATCTCATTGATAAAATCCAGTATTCCTTCAGGAAGGATAATCATGCCGAAATTCTTGCCCACAGCTGCCCTGCGCACAATGATATTGCAGATCAGCCGGGACAGATGACGCAGGGTCATGCCATAGGCGGTATAATCGGTTGCATTGTTTTTTTGTGCCCGCTCAATCCGCTGCTGATCAACGTAATCTGCCAGCTCCTCACCGATCAGGGACAAATTGGCATGTGTCTGGAACGCACACTCCAACGTCAGGTGGCTGGCCACCCGGCCCATCACTTTGCAGATATGCCAGTATTTCACATCTGAGCTGGAATCAGTGCTCAAATTGCTGATATTTTCGGAAAACGCCCGGGCAGCCGTATGAAACCCAAAAGAGATTGCACACAAGCACTCTCCAGATGTGGTGGTCACCTGAATATCGCCGTCAATGGTTTTGGGGATCCCGATCACCTTGATTCCCGCCTGTTTAAAATGCTGGGCCAGAAAAGCGGCATTGGTGTTTGAGTCATCACCACCGATCACCACCAGTGCTTCCAGTCCAAGCGCCTGGCAGGTGATGAAGGCCTGATCCATCTTTGCCACGGAATCGATTTTGGTGCGGCCTGTTTTGAGCATGGAAAATCCACCCATGTTTCGATAGGTATCCACAAGACTCTGCGTAATTTCAACATATCTGGATTCCAGCAGGCCATCCGGCCCTTTCAAGAAACCAAATAATTTGGATTCAGGATTGTACTTTTTGATCTCATCATACAGTCCTGAAATCACATTGTGCCCCCCTGGAGCTGGCCCGCCAGAGAACACAACACCGATATTGCGTTTTTGCTCAAACCGTTCTTTGTCCGAAGCGGAAACAGATGCATTGGCCACAATCCGCTGGACTGGATTGTGAATAATATCTGGCAGGCGTTTTTCAGATTCGGCATCAATGACAAATGTGTACTCAGGACAATCGTCCATTGCTGAGTATTTTGAAGAAAAAATTTTGATTTTCCTGGGAGAAAAAGAACGCCGTTCAATGGTCTGGGCGCTGACATCTGAAAGTGCGCTGCCGGTTTTCGAATGATTCAGTATAAATGTCAGTGAGTTGAGGTCCTGCTCTGTCATATCCGCTCCTGTTGTCGATTCAAATCAGTTTCAAATCAGTTCGTCTGCACCTGGTTTCGACCGGCTTCCTTTGCCTTGTACATTGCAACATCCGCACGTTCAAAGATCTGCCGGTGGTGAGTATCCCCCTCTCTTGCCTGGGAGACGCCAATGCTGACCGTCACCCGGACCTTTTCCTTCTTGTAGATAAACTCTATTTTTTCAATGGTCTGGCGGATCTTTTCCGCCACTTCTTTTGCACCGTCAATTCCGGTCTCCGGCATGATCACCACAAATTCCTCTCCACCATACCGGGCCAGCATGTCATTTTTCCGCAACAACGGGATGCTGCGCTTGATGATTTCCTGAAGACATTTATCCCCGATGGCGTGGCCGTAGGTATCATTGATGATTTTAAATTTATCCGCATCCACCAGCAACAGAGAAAACCCGGTGCCATAACGCAGAAACCGGGCCATTTCCGATTCAACCCGCTTATCGTAGGCCCTCCGGTTAAACGCGCCGGTGAGCTGATCCAGGTTCAGCTTCTGTTCCAGCTCCTCAGCATGCTTTGTGGCCTTGTCCAGTTCCAGACGGAGCTTTGAAAATCCGCTTTTAAACACCTGCGTATTCTGCTGGGCAGCTTCCCTGATGGCTGTATCTTTTGCCTGCTTTTTTTTCAGAGCCCGTTCAATCGAAGCCAGCCGTTCAGACACCTGTGCTTTTAAGGATTCAAGGCTGGATGCGACATCTGCACTCTGTTGCAGCCCCTGCATTTGATGACTGAGCACGGATTCGAACCCTTCATTGGACTGAAACAGATGGTCTGTGTGCTGGTAAGTTTCAGCCAGAAGGGATTCAATCTCCAGTATCCGGCCCACAATTTCCCGGACAAAGGCATTGACCTTTTCCCTGTCCTGGCTGGTGTCTGATATGTAGGCAAAAACAAGATCGAATACCGATTGACGGATATCGGAAATATCATCTGTATCCTGGGCAGATTTGATGCGGGACACAATACTGTCCATCCGGGCCGTATATTTTGAATCAAGGGTTGAGCCAAGGGTGTTGAGCACATCAAGATAATGGGTCTTGTACTCATCGATGAATGAGTCTGCCTTGCCTTTCAGCAGTGTGGACAACAATCCTCTTTTCTTGACTGGCCCGGCCGGACCGATGCCCTCTTTGAGCATGGCGGTTTTCAACTGCTCAAAGATATACTCTATTTTTGCCTCGGACTCCCCTTTTTTCAAGGCGGTGCTCAGATCCCTGCATACGGCTGAAAAGGGGGTCTCTTCGGTAAAGGCAGTGTCAATGATCACGGGGAAATATTTACGGTACAGACGGTTTGTCTTTTCAAACCGCTCTTCAACTGCATCCAGTTCCTTGATCAAGGTATTTTTCTGTGCCTGAAGTTTTTCCACCTGATCCTGCATGGCCATGGATTTTTCGTCCTGTACATCGCTCATCCAACCAGATCCCTTTCTTTTCGGTTAATGGGGTTCCTCTATTTTTAAACACCAATACCATGAAATGTAAAGCCTGATCATGGTTTTTTATGGGGCCATCCCTGCTGCATTTTACTGCTCAGGTAACCGTCGATCATCAGGTGCACAATATGGTGCATCACGCAGACCAGCAAGGCGGTGCCAAATTCACTGAAATAGGTCACCTGGATCATGGCGGAGAGTGCCAGGGTCTTTTGCGCTCCCATGAACACAATGCTTTCATACCGGCCCTTTCTCACACGACACAACCGAATCAGAACAAAACAGGCCAGAAGCAATATCACATGAAACACACCGACAATGATCAAGATATAAAAAAATGCCAGTCTGTTTTCCAGCAGAGTGGTTTTTGATCCGGCAAGGGAAACAAAAACAATTGCAATAATCATCCATTGATTGGCCAGCTGCATTTTAAACTCCGGCAGCTGCCTGCCGGCAAGGGCAGTGCCCTTGGTGATCATCCCCAGTGCCAGGGGAATCAATACCAGCACGATCAATTTCCATAAAATACCTGTCTGATCAATCACCAGCTCCCTGTCCAGATCCAGAAAAGACAACAGCCAGGGAAGCACCACCGGAATAGTAAAGATGCTGATAAAATTTGCAGAGATCGTGATAAACAGTGCGTGGGCCATATTACCCCCGGCCGTTCGAGTCATGACAATACCGCTGGACAGGGTGGTGGGCATGACCGCCACAATAAACATCCCCACTGCTGTTCCCGGCTCAACCGGCAGCAGCAGGATCAGCAGGGACACAAGCGGCGCCACCACCAGAATCACACCCAGAGCCATTGCAGTGGCTGCGATATCTTTAAAGCCAGCCATGATCTGACGATTGTCGATCATCAGTCCGGAGAGGATAAAGATCACAAAAATCATCATCTGAGGTGCGTGAATGGTTTTCAACGTATTTCCCAGCGCTGCCAGTGTATGGGTCGAATCGATCAGAATGGCGACAAAAGACAGAACGAGACTGGCCAGAAACCATTGTTTTTTCAGCGTTTTGCGCATCAAAAGACCTTTTTTGCGTGTTTCAATCATAGGGATACCTATGACACATTTAAAATCGAGTCAATATCCGGGACAATTTTTACCAGGCAGCGCTTGATTAACCCCTGGGAAAAAAGGTATAAACCAGTCAAACACAAATCACATTCAGGAGCCGTAAACGTGGTATTTAACATATTCAAAAAAAAGAAACCTGTCGAAAACGCCCCCCAGGCAGACCTTGCAGAAGCACCGCCTGCCCCGGCCGAAACAAAAAGCAGACTGTTTTCCCGTCTGAAAAGTGGTCTATCCAAAACCCGGCAGGTGCTGACAACCGATATCAATGAATTGTTTGCCCCGGGAAAAGCCATTGATGAAAACCTGTTTGACGAGCTTGAAGAAGTGCTGATCACCTCTGACCTGGGCATTGATGTCACCATGGAGATGATGGAAAAGATCCGGAAAAAAGCCAGAAAACTGTCCACTGCCAATGAACTGACCCAGGTTCTGAAACAGGAACTGATCGATCTCTTTCCGGCAACACCGGACCGGCGTACTCAAAAACCGCTCACACGGCCCCATGTCATCATGGTAGTGGGAGTCAACGGCACCGGCAAAACCACCACCCTTGGAAAACTGGCCATGAAATACACGTCTCAGGGAAAAAAGGTGTTGATTGCAGCCGCAGATACATTCAGGGCAGCAGCAATTGAACAGGTCCAGATCTGGGCGGACCGCTCCAATGCCGACCTGGTAAAGCACAAGGAGGGAGCGGATCCGGCAGCAGTTGCCTATGATGCAGTTGAAGCTTCTATTGCCAGAGGCATTGATATTGTCCTGATTGATACGGCCGGCAGACTGCACACCCAGAAAAATCTGATGGAAGAGCTTAAAAAGATCAAACGCTCGATCAATAAAAAACTGGCCGGTGCGCCCCATGACGTAATGATGGTCCTGGACGCCACAACCGGCCAGAATGCCATATCTCAGGCAAGCCTCTTTAACGAGGCGGTTGACCTGACCCAGATCGCTCTGACCAAACTGGACGGCACAGCCAAAGGCGGAATTGCGGCAGCCATTGCAAAGCAGATGGACCTGCCGATCACCTACGTTGGTGTGGGCGAACAGATTGAAGACCTCCAGGAGTTTGATGCAAAACAGTTTATTGACGCACTGTTTGAGTAGGCAACCGGAGGACCCGGATCAAAAAAAACGTGTCAGCTTGAAGACAGCATTTTACCGCATTTTGGACAAAACTTGAACCCGGCACCAGAAACCGGTTCACTGCAACTGCCGCATACATTTTCAGAAGGCCCCAGCACAACCAGCAGTTCGCCTTCCTGCAACGGGATCATTTTTTTGTCATATTTATAATCTGCTGTTTTCAGCACCCGGGTGACAACACCGTCCATCGGAGAAAGCACTGCCTTTTCCTGTTTCATAATCGTGAGATTGAACAGTTCCTCCCCTTTTTTCACCACATCTCCGGGTTTCACGTACATCACCCATAAATCACCCTTACTTGGTGATGCGATCTGGCAGGGATCATTCCGGTCTGCCATCTCGATCATTCCCGCTCCCTTGCCGGTGGCTTCGGCAATTTTGATGGAATACGAAAACAGTTCATTGTCAAGAACATAACGGACATCGCTCATCCCCATGCTGTCAGGGCGGCCGATTCCCAGTATGCGCATGGAATGCGGTTTTTTCTCACTGTCCTTGAACTCCAGATCCCTTCCCGGGACCAGTCCTTCAAACCATACATCCACCGGCAGATTGTTGGGATTGCCAAACTCCTGACGGAAAAGAATGGTTTTCAATGCATCTCCTGGATGATTTAAAAACATGACCACTTCTTCGTCTGTTGGCTCCCGGCCCATCTGATCTCTCAGATTGAGCGTTTCTGCCTGAATATCAACCGGTTCAAGGTCATCCAGTGGTGACTTTTCA
>JAABSK010000145.1 GCA_011390435.1 Desulfobacteraceae bacterium
TGAAACCGAGGATGAGGACGAATTGGATGAGTTCTGATCATCTGTTTCAACCCTTGAAATTACGCTGGGCCACCTGGTGGCCAGTGCCCTATTGGATAGAAAGGTATAATGCGCTGGCGGTCAATACCGGGATAGATCTGGAAGTGGTGTTTTTGTCTGCAGAAAGTAAATTTCTTCCAACCCGGTCTGAAACCCGAAACTGGCAATTCAAATACCGGATTATTCGAAGGGAAAAAGCGGTCTCGGGTTATGCAAAAGTGAATTACCGCCTGCCTTTGCCTTTTCCGCTTGTGTGTGGGGATTTTGATCTTCTGGTAATGCCCTATGGTGATCCGGATTTTATTTCAGCAGCATTTTTATGTACACTGTTGAAAAAAAAAATTTGTATATTCTCTCCCAATCACGCATATGAAGAACGGTCTTTTTCCTTAATCAGAGAAGCACTGAAAAAAAAATTGTATGGTTGTGCTGCAGGCGTTCTTGCTACTGGGGTGGCGCAACAGAAATATGCCGGAAAATATGTTAAGAATCAGGAAAATATTCATATCGTCGGTAATCCCGCTCCTGGATTACCCAACCTGAAAAGTTTGCGCTCACCATCAGAGAGATTGATTGTCAAAGAAGAGATGGGGTGGCGCAACCAATTCGTACTTCTCTATGTCGGAAGACTCTCACCAGAAAAGGGGGTTTTTACGCTGTTGGACTCAGTGGAGGAAATGTCTGTGAAAAATATACCGGTGAAAGCCGTCTTTGTGGGTATGGGACCTTGTGCCGAAGATCTGAAAGCGCAGGCAGAGCGCCAGAAACTGAATGTAGAGTTCACAGGATTTCTGGAGGGGTTGTCCCTCACGAAAAGGTATATTGCTGCAGATGTTTTTGTTCTTCCAAGCTTCAGCGAGGCATGGGGTCTGGTAGTAAATGAAGCAATGGAGGCGGGGTTGCCGGTTGTCGCGTCCCATAAAGTCGGCTCTCATCCGGTGCTGGTCCGAAATGGGGAAAACGGATTTGTTTTTCAGGCAGGAAATGCCGGAAGCTTAACGGAAAAACTGCTATATATTCATGAAAATCCAAAAATGAGAAATAAGATGTCGAAAGCATCTTTGAACATAATTCAAAAACATACCATTTCAGAATGGGTGAAAAATGTCACCACTTCAATTGATAAAATCACTTCAAATCGTATACGGAAACTGGCGTGAAAATTTCCATCATCACGGTTGTGTATAATTGTGAAAAAACAATCGAAGACACGATTTTATCGGTTGCTTCTCAAACCTGTTCCGACAGGGAACATATTATCATTGACGGGGCTTCCACTGACCATACAATGGCAATTGTGAAAAAACACGAAAACAAAATTGCACATATCGTCTCTGAACCGGATAAAGGCATGTATGATGCCATGAACAAAGGGATCCGCCTGGCATCAGGGGATATCATCGGCATATTGAATGCCGATGATATGTATTATGACAACGACTGTATCCGCAAGGTTGCGGCAGCATTTGACAGGCACAGGGTACAGGCGGTATGCGGTGATATCGTATATGTCTGCCCGCAGGATCCAAATAAAATTGTCAGATATTACAAAGCGGCTTCCTTTAAACCCTATATGTTTGCTTACGGCACCATGCCGCCGCACCCTGGGTTTTTTGTGAAAAAAGCGTGTTATGATGCATATGGCCTCTATCAAACCGATTATGAGATCGCTGCGGATTTTGAGCTGGTGACAAGATTTCTGTACTCCAGAAATATTTCCTATGTTTGCCTTTCCGACGTTCTGGTGAAAATGAGAACCGGCGGGGTGAGTACCAGAGGCATCAAAAGCAACTGGATTCTGAACAGGGAAATCATCAGGGCCTGCAGGGAAAACAACATTGATACCCATGTGGGTAAGATTCTGTTGAAATATCCCATGAAGCTTTTACAGCTGTTCAATCGACCGGATGTAAAATGCAGGATATGAAAACCGTTCTTGTGACAGGCGCTTCCGGATTTATCGGCAGGGCCGTATGCAAATCCCTTTGTTTGAAATACAAGATTGTTACAGTGGACCGGCACCCGGATCCGGATGCCGGAACCTGTTGTGAGGCCATAGATGCGGATATTGAAGATGAAGCAGCCGTAAAACAGATCTGTGAGACATACAGACCGGATGTGGTGATCCACTGTGCCGGCCTGGCCCATTTGAGTCTGCTGAAAGCAAGGCAGACAGAAAAGTATGAGCGAATTAACAGCCTTGCCACGGAAATACTGGCGCGTCATGCTGCGGCATGTAACCCGGATCTGTATTTTGTGTTTCTTTCCTCCATCTGTGTATACGGGGAACACCACGATAAAAAACCGATCACGGAAACAGATGACTGCCGTCCGACCAATTGCTATGCAAAGAGCAAACTGAGTGCGGAAAAAAGACTGGTAAAGCTCCATGAAAAAAACCTTGTTAAAAAACTGGACATCCTGCGCCTTGCGCCTGTCTATGACAAAAACTGGAGTTTCAACCTCGAAAAAAGGGTGTTCGGGCCCAAAAAATTATGTTACCTGCGCTTTGGATCCGGTCAACAGAAAATGTCGGCCCTTGCCAGAAAGAACCTGGCTGAATTCATCGATTTCAGGCTGGAACAGATAAAACCTTCGCGATTCTGCTGTATTATGAATGTTTGTGATGCGCATCCGTATGCATTTAATGACATCATCCGGATATTTCAAAAATCCCGCTATCATCCCCGGCGGGTGGTATTATGGGTGCCGCTCTGTGCTGTAGGTTCCATGGTTCGCCTGGCTGGATGGCTGCTGCCGGACCATTCCATATGGATACATTCCTTTTATGATAAACTTGCAAAGGATCTGGTCATTGACAATACACAGATGCTTGCAACAGGTTTCAGGCCTGTTTTACATTTGAATTCAGTATTGACCGGCTGATCGGGCAAGGTGCAGCCCACCGAGGTGTATGGCAACATCCGTGAACACGGCCTGTTTGATAATTATATGCTCAGAAACAAAGCATTAAGCCCCAATAAAGAAGGCGTTACCCAAGATGAAAAAAATATGGATATCAGCTCCTGACACGCTGCTGATTGCTGCTGGAAAAAGCGGTTGTTGTAAATGCGCTTGACCAGAGTTTTTTTTTTAACTATAACCGCAGCTTGGAAGCATTAACATAACAGAGAAGGTGTTTTTAAGATGAAAAAAATCCGGACAGTGTTTTTAACGGGCATTTTGTTGAGTTTCTTGATCGGTGTTCTTTCGGCAACTGCCCAGAATATCAAACAGATTCCCCCTGGTGCTTTCACCCCTGAAAACATTAAAAAACTGCCACAGCTTCCTTCCGATGCCCTGACCCCTGAAGAAATCAAGCAGCTGCCGCCTGATATCCAGGAGCGGATCAAACAGGAGCGGATCAAACAGGAGCAGGCAGGCAAAGAGCAGACAGGTCAGGAGCAGGACCGGGTGTCGGAAAGTGACATTGAAGACGCCCGGAATAAACTGAAAGAAGATGAGCCCCCCGATACCCAGACAGAAGATGACAATGGAACAGATGAAGATGACCTCCGGGAACAGGGGACATCAGCAAGGGTGTCTGTTATAGAGGAACAATACAGAGAAGGGTACTCATCCACACTCAGCAGTAATTTGTCTCAATTCGGTTATGATATATTCAATTCAGCCAGCATCCAGGAAACAAGCCTTGCCATTCCTGATCCGAACTATGTCCTGGGCACCGGGGATCAGCTTTCCATAAGGCTGTGGGGCAGTGGCATGGATGCCCAGTTTTCAACAACCGTGGAACGGGAAGGAACCATCAATGTCCCACAAATAGGCATCATGCATGTGGCAGGGGTAAAATACGGGGATATTGAATCGGTCATTAAAAAAGAAGCGGAAAAATATATTCAGGGTATCAATATCAGTGTGATCCTGACAAAATTACGCAGCATAGAGATTTTTGTCATCGGTTCTGTCAGAAACCCCGGTCTGCATGTCGTGCCTGCTTTTTCAACCATTTTTGACGGTCTTTTACGGGCCGGCGGTGTAAAAAAAACCGGATCATTGCGCAAAATCACCCTGAACCGGGCCAATGAAACTGAAAAAACCTTTGATATTTATGACCTTCTCTTAAAGGGAAATACAGATGCCGATGCCATCCTGGCAAACAAGGATGTTATTTTTGTCCCGGGTATAGGAAAAACCGCTGCCATTGCCGGTGGTGTCGTCAATGAGGGCATTTTCGAGGTTACCCGGGAAAAAAACATCCAGGATCTGGTGAAAATGGCCGGCGGTGTCCTGCCCCAGGCATCCGGGTCCCGCATCTATCTGCGCCGGTTTGAGAACAACCAGGATTTTATTATCCATGATATTAACACAGCCTCGATGAAAGAATGGGCCAACTACCCCATTAAAAACGGGGACCTGGTGGAAGTGAAATTTTCTTTGTCGCAACTGCCGAAAGTGGTGCGGCTGCAGGGCCATGTCTGGCTTCCGGATGTATTTAAGTATAAAGTTGGTATGAAACTGTCTGACGTTCTCACCAGTCCTGCCCTGCTGATGCCGGATGCTGTTACAGAGTTTGCCCTGATCCACCGCTATGACATGAAAACCACACGAAATGTGCCCATGCAGTTCCCCCTTTCAAAAGTATTTACAAAAGAATTCAATGCCCCGCTCCAGCCCTATGACCGTATTCACATCCTCTCGCGGGAAAATGTGGGGATTCAAGAAAAATTTTCCATTATCGGTGCGGTGTGGAAACCCGGAGAATATGACTATAAAAACGGCCTGAAACTGATCGATGCCCTGGCGCTTGCCGGGGGGGTGAAATCAGACGCAAGAAAAGACCGCATTGAAATTGCCAGAAAAGTCAGAACTGACGCAAAATTTGAAACAGAATATCTGTCCGTCGATCTTGAAAAGGATGCGGATTTTAAACTCCAGGCCCATGACCGGATACTGGTTCCCAAACTGGAGGACTATTTTGTCCGCCTGGAAGGTCATGTCTGGTACCCGGACAAGATCCGGTATCATGCCGGCATGAAATTGTCAGATATCCTGATTTCAAAAAAACTGCCCAGGCCGGAAGATCTTTTAAAGCCGGACGTGTTGATGGATTTTGGCCTGATTGAAAGATATGATGCAAAATCCACCCGGACCACCACGCTGCGGTTTCCTCTTGATGAGGTGTTTACAGAAAAATATGATACAGCACTCCACCCCTTTGATGTTGTAAAAATCCTTTCACGAAAAGACATGGGCATCGAGGAAAAATTCCGGGTCAACGGCGCGGTGTGGAATCCGGGAGAGTTTGAATTCCAGCCGGGCCTCCGGCTCAAGGATGCCCTGGCCCTGGCAGGGGGGCTCAAATTCGGTGCCAGGACACAGAAAATTGAAGTGGCCAGGCTGTTTATAAAACAGGACCGGGTGATGACGGAATACCTGCTCCTTGACAGTGAAAAGGACAAGGATTTTCTGCTGCAATCATCTGACGCAATCCTGGTGCCCCTGGTCAAGAATGCGTCCCGGATCGCCCAGGTATCTGTTTCAGGAGAAGTGGCATATCCCGGCACCTACAGCATAAGGCAGGGGGAAAGGATCTCCGAGCTGATTCAGCGGGCCGGCGGTTTTTCTGAATATGCCTATTTTTACGGGGCCAAATACACATCAGAAGCTGCCAGGATAATACAGCAGAAAAGCATTGATCAGATGATAGAAAAACTGCGGATGTCCCTCTCCCAGGCAGCTGTAACCCAGAGCCAGAAAGCAGTGTCAGAAGAAGATATTGAGGCTGCCATGGCCACCGAGGAAACATCCAAAGACCTGCTGAGGCAGCTTTCCAGCATAAAGGCCGAAGGCAGGATTTCCATCAAAATGGCAGATATGGCTTCATTTAAAGACAGCCTTTTTGATTTTCGCGTCAAGGACGGGGATGCCCTTCATATTCCGCCAAAGCCCTCTTTTGTTTCCGTGGTGGGCAGCGTGTATTCCCCTGGATCTTTTTTGTATGAACCCAACAAAACACTGAATTATTATCTGGAAAAGAGCGGCGGTGCCTCCAAGACAGCAGATACAAAATATATGTATCTGTTAAAGGCAAACGGTGAGATTTTGTCCATGACCCAGCACAATGGATTCTTTTCAAAATTCGGCAAGACCGTGTTAATGCCGGGTGATACCGTTGTGGTTCCGGAAAACCTGGAACGGGTTCCCTATCTGCGGCTGGTAAAAGACATTGCCGATATTGCCTTTAAAATTGCCACCACAGCCGGTGTAGCATTTGCTATTGCGCTGTAGGCCAGATTCATTCAGCAACCCAAGGAGCTGCCGATTTCAACATGGAAGAAAAACAGACACCTGAAACTGCGCAAAAAATAATTTATGTACCCATGGCTCAGTCCATGGATGGCTTTCAAGAAGAAGATGAAATCGATCTGATGGAATTGTGGGCTGTTTTGTGGAAAAAAAAATGGTTTATCATGGGCTTTACCCTGGCCTGCACCCTGGTGGCGGTTTTTGTTACCCTGTTTGTTATGCCTGTGATGTATAAATCCAATGCAGTTCTCCTGCCCAACAAAAGTGAGTCAGGTGCTGCATCCCGTTTATCCGGCCTGGTGGGCAGCCTGCCCATTCCTCTGAACCTGCCCGGCGGAGAGGGGGTTGACAAGGTGGTTTCTTTTCTCAACAGCCGTACCCTCAAGACCCGGCTGATCGAAAAATATGACCTCCTGCCCCGGTATTATTCGGAAGCCCGGGAAGATGATGAGGCGGAAAAGCCCACACTGGTGAAAGCGTTGCAGTCAGGCCTGCTTGATGAATTTTTCAATGTGAACAATGATGATAAAACAGGGCTTATCACCATTTCCTGGGTGGATGAATCCCCGGAATTCACAGAACTGATGCTCAAGCGCGTGATTACGGAGCTGCGGTTTTTTCTGGACCATGAATACGAAACAGACGCAGCCCGGGAGCGGCGGTTTGTGGAAAAACAGCTGG
>JAABSK010000146.1 GCA_011390435.1 Desulfobacteraceae bacterium
TGAGGATGGTGCTGCCATTCTCCGTGGCAAGTGCCTTGAACAGGTTTATCACAAGGCGGCCGGTATCCTTGTCCAGAGCGGCGGTGGGCTCGTCGGCAAGGATGATTTTCGGCTGGTTTACCAGACTCCTGGCAATGGCCACCCGCTGCTGCTGCCCCCTTGACAGACTGCCGGGCTTTTTATGCATATGCGCTTTGAGTCCCATACGAACCAGGATTTCTTCGGTCCGGGTCCTGGCCTCCCGGGATGAAAAGGGAAACAGCTCGGTGGCCAGTTTGACATTCTGAAAGGTAGTCAACGAATCAAACAGGTTATGGGCCTGAAAAATAAACCCGATATTCTTCCGGATTTCCACCTGTTGAACCGGATTCAGAGACCGCAGTTCACGACCCATGATCGCAAGGCTGCCTTCCTGGAGGGAGCGCAGGGCACCTATCAGGGTCAACAGGGTGGTTTTACCCGATCCCGACGGGCCGGTCATGATAACGATCTCTCCGGGATACATGGTCAGGTTGTTGTCATACAATACCTTTTCCTCTCCCTGTCCGAAAGAATACCCCACATCCCGGACGACAATGATCGGGTCCTCTTTTTTCAGTAAACCGGCAACCAAAATTTTATCCTCCGTTACGGGTTAAAACAGTTCTGCAGGATCCGCCATCAATGCCTTTCTGACAGCCAAAAATCCGGCGATGTTGCACATCAGAACGGTGAGTACAAAAATGACCAGAACCCGTTCCAGGGTCAGGGTCATGACAATTCTGCTACAATGCTCGATAAAGGCATAGAGCCCGAAACTGGCAGCCAGCCCGGGAATGAATCCCATGACAGAGAGCAGCAGCGCCTCTTTGAACACAATACCGGTCATGAATTTTTTTGAAAATCCCACAGCCTTCAGGGTGGCAAACTGGGGCATGTGATCGGTCACCTCAGTGTAAAGAATCTGGTAGGAAATGATCACCCCGATGCCGAATCCCACAATCAGCCCGATGCCTAACAGGGCGCCGATGGGGGTGGAACGGGTGGTGAAACGGATTTCAAACCG
Organism: Desulfobacteraceae bacterium; assembly: GCA_011390435.1. The sequence continues at coordinate 1,046 of JAABSK010000146.1, forward strand.
TGCCATTTCAGTGGGTGTCATAAACTTGAATTCATCGGAGAACACCTCTTTGAGACGGGTTTTGAGCACAGGGATGTCCGTTCCTGGACGAGTTTTGAGCAGGCCGAAAGAAATTTTTTCCGGGTCGAGCCGGTGAGCTCCCAATCCGGTGAGCAGGGTGACATCACTCATCAGGATATACCCGTTTTTGGAAAAATTGGGTCCCAGTTCCACCATGCCGGCCACCTGGTGGGGAATGTCCATGATCTCTACATCCATGCCGGTTTTAATTTTTCCAAAAATTTTCCTGGATGTGTCATCAAACAATATATTGCCCCGGTATTTCAATTGGTGTGCATGGTCGTCAAAACCGGGAATTGAAAATGGACGGCTGTCCATGGGAAAAGCAAGAAAAAAAATGGTTTTGTTCATCCCGGTCTGGGGGTTGCTGATCTTGGTCTGGCCGTCGTAGATGGGAATGACCTCCTCCACCTCTTCAAAGGCAACGGCCTGAAACATGCGGTTCCGGTGAAACGGCTTAAAGGAATTGATGGATCTGGATTTGACATTCATCATGACCAGATCGGCATCCAGGATGGTGGCAAGCCGGGCTTGGCTGTCGTTGAGCCCGTTGAAAAACCCGATCCCCATGAACAGGACCAGGGTGACAAAGCCAATCCCGCACAAGGAGATCGCCAGCCGGGCCTTGTTGTGGGTCATCATCTGAAAGACGATGATATTTGAGCCGAGTTGTTTCATTTATGAAACAACTCCGCCGGGTCCGCTTTTTTAACCTTTCTCAGGGCCAGAAAACCCGATATCAGGCACATGAGAAAGGAGAGAACAAAGACGGTGCCGGCAAGGTCCAGGGTCATGAGAATCGGCAACCGGGTGAACCGATGGATAATCTGGAAGAGCAGACAGGTCAGCACCAGGGCCGGCAGATAGGAGAGGGCGGCAAACAGTACCGCCTGCTGGAATCCTGTTCCGTAAATATACCCGGGTGTGAATCCTGCCGCCTTGAGGGTGGCAAATTCCGTCAGCCGGTTGGTTATCTCGGTGGACAAAACCTGGAAAAGAATCACAGCCCCCACCAGAAATGAGATAAACACCCCTGTACTGACCATGATACCGATGGGCATGACCGTCACAAAATAATCTTCCTCCATATGTATCATCTCCTGGCGTTCAAATATCTTGACATGTGAAGAACTATCCGATCTCAAACGGGTTTTCAAGGCCGAAAGGTCTTCACCGATTTCAGCCTTGATCAATCCATATTTAATTTTACTGCCGTCTCCCCGGGACAGGGCGGCAAAGGTTTGGTTGCTCACAATCACGGCCCCGTCGGCATAAAACCCCATTCCCAGGCTGAAAAGTGATGTCGTTTTGACATCGACCCCGTTGACCTTTGCCTCCCTTCCTTTGACAAGGGGACCATAAACAGGGTGGGACAACGTGTCCAGCATGACCGAACGTGTCTGGCTGATGAAGGGCAGGTTGTCTCGGATCCAAAGGTTTTTCACAAAAGCGGGATCCTCTTCCATACCCAGAATCATCAGAGAGGATTGAATCTCAGTGTCGATATCTTCCCATTGCCCGATGGCCATGTCCATGGGCATTATCTTGTCAACGCCCGGGGTGACTCCGGCCTGAACCAGGTGCCCCCTGGCAAACCTTCCGCTTTCGTTCATGTATTCATAGTCATGGGAAACCATGATCAAGTCAAAATCCATGTTATTGTATATCAGAGACGCCGCCCGCCGGATGGTATCCAGGAAACCGATTTCCATGAACATGAGCAGGATGGAAAAAGTGATCCCGGCTATCGCCGCCAGGGTTCTTTTTTTATTGTAAAAGGTGTTATGCCAGGCCAGAAATACCCGCATCACTCACCGGTCATGATGCTGACTTCCACTTCCAGGTTGATGAGCCGTGATGCCAGGGCCGGATCATCCAGCACGATGACCACTTTTGCCACCCTTGAGGGATCTTGGATGACACGGCCGATATCGGCCACCTTGCCGGAAATGGATGTCGGGATGGATTTGCTCGTGATGGCCGCCCTCATCCCCCTGGCGACCGTCAGAAGATCGGTCTGAAACACTTCCGCAATCACGGTCATGGCGGACAGGTCCGCCAGCCGGATAATGGGAGTTGACCCGGCTGTTTCCCCCTTTTTCATCATGATGTCCAGAATGATTCCTTTGCCAGGGGCTTTGAGGTCGGCATTTTCAAATTTTTTTCGTGCCGCATCAAGGGCTTCTCCGGCCCGGGCAAGTTGATGGTCTCTGGATATGATCAGGCGGTTAAGTTCCAGTCGGCCCAGCTCGAGATCGGCATCCCTGTCGCTTTCAAGGCGCTTCAATTCTTCCATGGCCGTATCCAGGTGAATCTCAGACAGTGCTTCCTCGTGCTCCCTGGCCTCTTTCTGCTGGGCTGAAAAAGAATCGCTGCCCGCACTCAGCAGTCTTTCCAGATTCCCCCTGGCAAACGCTAGTTTTTTTCTGGCAGTTTTTATCTGTGCCTTTTGCAATGCGATCAGACTGTTGGATCTGATCTGAAGGGCTGTCAGCCTTTTTTCCTGGATCTGGATGGCCAGAGCACTTTCTGCCGCGATCCGGTCCATTTCAGATTTGGAAAGGGTCACCTCTTTTTCAAGCCTTTCCCTGGAGGCAAAGCTGACCAGCAGGTCGCCATTTTCAACCAGGTCCCCGGTGGATACATGCACCCGGGAAATGACATCCCCGGGTGTGCCCATAAGGCTGACAATGCCGTCCCGGGGGAAAATTTTACCTAAAGCACCAATGTTCTCCGTCCCTGCGGCAGGGCTCGAAAAAAAGACAATAGACAAAAAAAACAAGATAACATATTTGATCGGATTCATTTTTGAGTGCCTTTTTATCTGTGTTCAGTCCTGTGGGCCAAATATCTTGCCGACATGAAAATGCAGCTGGTCATTCTCTCTTTCCAGGAGGGTCCCAGTGACAAATTTCAATCTGGCCAGGGCAACCGCATACCTGCGCCGGGTTTCTATGACGGTGAGTCTGGCATCGATATACCGGTCTTCAATGTCAATGAGGGCGTTTAAAGTGGATTCCCCTGCATCATATTTGGTTTTTTCAAAGGCAACCGCCGCCTTGTAGCGCTCGGCTGACTTTGAGGCCAGATCGTGCTGTGTGACCAGCATCTTGACATTTTCCAGGGCGATGAGGATTTCACTGGAAATGGCATTGAATGCGGCGGCAGCAGAAAGGCCAGCCGAGGCAAGGGCGCTCGCCCGGGACCGGTAACGGCCCCGGGCGTAATTGTTCTCAAAGGGGAATTCCAGATTTAAGCCGGCATAGCCGTAGGCACCTTTGACATTGTCATAAAAGGAATTAATGGATCGCGGGCTCGTTTCTGACAATCCGGCATATCCCAGCTGAAAGGTTAAATCCAGCCTGGGTTTTATATGGTTTTCCGCCTGTTTGAGCAAAATACGCTCCGCCTTGATGCTTTCAAGGGCCGCTCGGTAATCCATCCGCCTGTCTTTGGCAGTATCAAGCAGTTTTACGGAAGATACCTGGTTCAACTTTGCCAGGTCGGCAACAGAAGGGAAATCGCCCAGAGGCAGGGGCGGATTGACAAGGGCCTGTGCATCCATTCCCATTGACAGACCTAAAGCCTGGCGGGTTTCGTACAGAAAAATTTCACCATCCTTGACATCTACCCGGGTGTTGTAAAGTTTGGCCGTTGCCTGGTTCAAAAACGCCGGCTCCAGCATGCCGGCCTCCACCATGCGCGTTACATTGACAAGGAGGGCCTCCGCCCTTGTAAAAGATTCCTGGACCAGTTTAAAACTCTGTTGGGCGGCCAGGCAATTGTAAAACGATACAATGGTGGTATTGATATCTTTTGAAATATTATGGTAGGAAGAAAACCTTGCGGTCTCCAAAACAGTGGCTGCAGCCTCTAAATTGGCAGTGGTGACATCGGTTCCGGCTCCTCTCAGGATCGGTACGATAATTTTCAACCGGACATCGGACCGGCTCACCTCCGCTGGAAAGGTGTTGTTTTTGAAATCTGTCACCGCTGCGGAAGGGGTGAGGGTGACCCCGCTTTTAAGTTTTTTGGTCACCCCGGTTGAAAGAGATACCACATCTTCCCTGTTTTCACTGGGAACGTCTGTGGTTACCAGGGGAAGACTGGAACCGATCGCTGAATTGATGGTGCTGATCTGTGTGTTCTGGGCATTTTGCCGACGCTGCTGTTCAGACTGGATGGCATCGCCGATGGGCAGGTTGGAATGCTCAACCGATGCGCCAAAGAAATACAGCCAGTCAAATTCACCCAGGCTGGACTGGTAATCTCCCCGGGCCGCAGTGACCGTTTCTTTTTCAATCTGAATATAGGGATTTTTCTCAAAGGTTTTTTCCACCGCCTGTTCAAGGGTCACGACGTCTGCAAACCCGGGGGAAACAGCCGCCAAATATAATATAATGGCAAACAATACACCCAATTTTGGGTTGGGAATAGATAAAAAGGCTATCATCATCATCCATTGTCTTCATCAGTCGTTTTGGTTATCACTCGCATACCCCTGTCGACAGCATATCGGTTTTCCAAGGCTCGTCCTTACTATAGCGTTTTGATAGTCTGCTTTTCAAGGAAAATCTATCTGATTGCGGACCTATGGTTTTCCCGCCCCCGGGTGTGATATAATCTCTTGCCTGTTTGAAGGTGATCGGCCCGTTTTTTTTATCGAACCCTGAAATCACTTGTTCCAGGCAGTCCAGCGCCATGTCTCCTGTTTTAAAACGGCAGTCCAGCCTCAGGTTTGTATGTCGGAAATCCACAAATTCCCAGGGATGAACAAAGAGTACCATGGGGGAAGACAAGGCACCGAGGTATGGAGTACGGATCCATCCGGGAAGCCTCAAAACAGAGGAAGTGGCAGAAACCGGCAACCGTTTCACCGGGGGATTTTTTGTTCTGAACAGGTAGCCCATCTTGTACCGGGCAAGGGAGGAGTCGATCAAGATACCGTTTTCCGCCAGCAGGTTCAGATAGATTTCCGGAAATACCAGATTGGGCGCTCGAAAGGAAACCACCCGCTCAAACCGCCGTAACACCGCCAGCGAATCGGTTATCTCTTTTGCCGCGCCATGCCTGTCCAATTGGGTAAACGGGGTGTGTGAATCGCCATGGCAGCCTATTTCATGCCCGGCATCCAGTACCTGTTTCACGATATGGGGATACGCCTGGGCCACCATACCGGTAAAAAAAAAGGTGGCAGGTACCCCCAGTCTGCCGAAAAGAGAAAGCAGCTTTTCCGTTCCCTGTTCAATCCCCTTGAATGTATTCAGGAAAGGCGGACAGTCCGGCTCCATATCAACAGTTAATACGATATCCATACAGGCATACTTGATTGATCATCACTTCTTTGTGTTAAAAATGTGCCGATCATACCAGCTTTTTTGATACTCGAACATCCCCTTCTGTTGTCAGGACTTGATTTTTTTCTGTTCCTGCCTGAAGTCATGAAAACCACCCCGCCTTTTGGCAACATTGCATTGCCAATCATTTTGTGGCATCCGCCCCCTTGCCGGCAAAGAGCTTTGGGATGATCTGCTCTTCAAGGACACTGAAGGCTTCGGGGTCGCGGAAAAAATTGGTCACACCGATCAGCATGTCGCGAAACAGGGCATCCACCTCTTCGGTCTTCTGCTGGATGAACTTGACGTAGCCTTCCATGGTTTCGAGCTGGTGCACGGCCATGCGCCATTCGATGCTGCGTTGGATGGTCGCGAGCTTGTACTGGGAAAAGTCGTGACCGGTCTGGGCGCGCACCAGGACAAAGATCTTCTTGAGCACGCTCTCGGTTCTGGGGGGCACCGTGGCGGGCAGGGGCGGCTTGCCGGAGGCATGGGCTGTGTAGGCGATGATCTGGGCAGGCATCTCGGCAGGCGGCAA
>JAABSK010000147.1 GCA_011390435.1 Desulfobacteraceae bacterium
CTCAACAGATTATGATCTTATTATTATCGGTGCCGGCCCTGCAGGACTTACCGCCGGCATGTATGCTGCCCGGGCCAGGCTGAATGTGCTGCTCCTTGAAAAAGCAGCTCCGGGCGGCCAGATCCTGATTACCGACTGGGTGGAAAATTATCCGGGGTTTCCTGAAGGCATTTCCGGATATGATCTTTCCGAAAAAATGCGCCAGCAGGCTGAAGCGTTCGGTTTGAAAATTGAAATGGCCCAGGTGAATTCCCTGGATTTTTCCGGACCCGTAAAACAGGTTGTTCTTCAGGACCGGTCCCTGACCTGCAAAAGTATCATCATCGCTTCTGGCGCCTCTCCGCGGAGCCTTGGTGTCGGTGAGGAAAAATTTATCGGAAAAGGGGTCTCTTTTTGTGCCACCTGTGATGCTCCTTTTTTCAGAGATAAAACCGTTGTTGCGGTCGGCGGTGGCGACACAGCTGTACAGGAGGCCATTTTTCTGACAAAATTTGCCAGTAAGGTGTATCTTGTTCATCGAAGGGATGAGCTCCGGGCCACAAAAATTCTTCAGGAACGGGCTTTTGAAAACAATAAGCTTGAAATGGTCTGGGATCATGTTGTGACCGGTGTGGATGGTTTTTTCGGCGTGGAAGGGGTTCGGATCAAAAACGTCAAGACCAGTCAGGAAAAAACACTGAAAGCAGACGGATGTTTTATCTGGATCGGCATCCTGCCCAATACCGAGTTTATCGGCACAACCGTTGAAACCGATGACTATGGTTTTATCCGTGTCGACGCCCACATGCAGACATCCATTCCAGGCGTTTTTGCAGCAGGAGATATCCGGGACACCCCGCTGAGACAAATTGCAACAGCTGTTGGCGATGCTGCCATTGCCGCTCTTTCTGCGGAACATTATATTGAGAATATGCAATCATGAAACAGATGATGATGGTGTTGGTGGTTTTACTTCCCCTGTTTGGCTGCTCCTTGTTCGTCACCACCTATGAAGGGGGGAAAAGTGCTGAAGAGCTGGTTTCCGAAGGCTCATCCGCCTTTGTTTCAGGAGAATACCGAACCGCAATCAACGCCTATACCGATTTAAAAGACTGGTACCCGTTCAGCAAATATGCCATTCTGGCTGAACTGAAAATTGCCGACGCCCATTTTGAACTCAAAGAATATGATGAGGCCATTGCTGCCTATGAAGAATTTGAGCGAATGCACCCCAGAAACGAGGCCATCCCCTATGTCATCTACCGGACTGGGCTCAGCTGGTTTCAACAGATCGACACCGTGGACCGGGACAATACACCGGCAAAAAATGCCCTTGTGCAGTTCAACCGCCTGATCGAACGCTTTCCTGCCAGCGAACAGGCCGAGGCAGCACAGGACAATATCAAAAAATGCCTTGCCAACCTGTCAGGTCACGAACTGTACGTGGCAGACTACTATCTGCGGACAAAGTCCTATACTGCTGCCCTGAAGCGGTACGAGGCTCTGGTGGAAAACTATCCGGGAACAGAGGCCAGCAAAAAGGCCTTGAACAAAATTCCTGAATGCCGGCGGCTTGCAGAAGACCAATAAAAATGTCTTTACTTTGATCTGGTTTTGGTGTATCTAATTCAGGTTATTTTTTTGTTGAAAAGAATGTTTCTTTTAGGAGTCTAAAAATGTCAAAAGAATGTGCTGTTTGCGGGAAAAAGCCCATGGTCGGCAACAATGTCAGCCACGCCCACAATTTAAATAAAAGACGCTTTAATCCAAATCTTCAGCGGGTCCGTGCGGTGATCAAAGAAGGCTGTGTAAAAAGAATAGATGTCTGTACCAGTTGCATCAAAGCTGGAAAAGTGACAAAAGCCTCCTGAAAACAATCGCTGTTTGTCCTGTAAATCTTCAGGTTCGGCAGGGTCTGGTATTGATTGATCCTGCCGAACCTTTTTTTGATGGTTTCTTTTCTTACTGGATCCAGTCTTACTCGGTCCGGACAATCCGTTTGACATCAATAACTTTTTTAACCTGTCTGATATCTGCCATAATCTGCCGAAGCTGATCCGTACTTTCCACCAGAAGCGTAAAGTAAAACAAACCCAGCCCACTGGCCTTGGTTTCTGTCTGAGCACTTAAAATATTGGAGCGATGCTTGCTGATGACCGAAGCAATATCTGCCAGAAGCCCGAAGCGGTCATCGGTTCTGACCTTTATCCTGGCAGGGTAGGATTCCGTGGCATCTTTGCTCCACTGAACATCAATCTGGCGCTCACTGCTCATCTTCATCACATTCATACAGCCTTTACGGTGAATCGTCACCCCCTGCCCCCGGGTGATATAGCCGATAATCGGGTCTCCAGGCAATGGATTGCAGCATTTTGAAAACCGGATGAGAATATCGTTGAGCCCCTTGACAACAACACCGGTACTGTCTTTTTTCTTTTTTTTACCCACCAGTTTGCGCAACAGGCCATCTTCTTTTGCCCGGTCCTGTTTCTCAAAATCCGGCAGGGCCTTGTTCAGAACCTGCAACGGTGTCAGCTTTCCAAAGCCTACATGGGCAATTAAATCATCAACAGATTTAAACCCGAAACTTTCCGCTACCGCCTGGATTTCACCAGATTTCACCAGCGCATTAAAGTTCTGATTCTTCTTTTTGAATGTCTTTTCGCACATCTCTTTGCCCAGAGAAAAACTGCGCTCCTTTTCCCGGGCATTGATCCAGGCGCGGATCTTTGTTCTGGCCTTTACAGTTTTAACAAAAATCAGCCAGTCTGAGCTGGGGGTGTGCCCCTTGGTGGTGATGATTTCCACCGTATCTCCGGTTTTCAGCTCATGGGCAAGGGGAACCATTTTTCCATTGACCTTTGCTCCGGTACATTCTGCACCGACTTCCGTGTGAATCATATAGGCAAAGTCAACAGGCGTTGCTTTTTTGGGCAGGGTCTTGATTTCTCCCTGGGGAGTGAACACATAGATTTGATCCGGGTACAGGTCAATCCGGACATTTTCCAGAAACTCGTCCGGATCATTGTAATTTTCCTGATTCTCCACCAGATTTCGGATCCAGGCAAACAGTTCGCCAGTATCCTTGTCAATATTGCTTCCCTCTTTATAGCTCCAGTGGGCCGCGATCCCGGATTCAGCAATATCATCCATCTCCTGAGTCCGGATCTGGATTTCCACACGCTCTCCTTTGGGGCCCACCACTGTGGTATGAATCGACTGGTACATATTGGGCTTGGGATTGCCGATGTAATCCTTGATCTTGTAGTAGATGGGTTTCCACATGGAATGAATGGCGCCCATGGCGGCATAACACTGGGGAACCGCATCCAGGATGATACGAAAGGCAATGATGTCATAAACCTCATCAAACTCAAGGTTCTGGGACAGCATTTTCTGATAGATGCTGTACGGCTGTTTGTAGCGCCCCTTAATTTCGCATTTCAGCTCCATTTCCGCCATTTTTTCATGGAGTTTTTCACTCACTTCTGTGATGTAGCTTTCCTTTTCATGCCTGGCTTTGTTCACCAGGGCATCAATCCGGTCATATTCATCCGGAAGGGTGTAAAAAAAGGCGATCTCTTCCAGTTCGTATTTCATCCAGAAAATTCCCAGCCGGGCGGCAATCGGGGCATAAATATCCAGCGTTTCCTGGGCAATGGATGCCTGCTTTTCCGGATTCCGGTGATATTTGAGCGTCCGCATGTTGTGAATCCGGTCGGCCAGCTTGATCAGCACCACGCGGATATCATCCGCCATGGCCAGAATCATTTTTCTCAAACTTTCAGCCTGCTGGGCCACCTTTGTTGAGTAAGGCAGGACCGACAGTTTGGTCACCCCTTCTACAATGTGTGCCACCCCAGGGCCGAACATTTCCGTGATATCTTCTTTGGTGGCAGGGGTGTCTTCAATCACATCATGCAACAGCGCTGCAGCAATGCTTTCCATATCCAGACGCATATCAGCCAGAATATAGGCCACCTCAAGCGGATGGGACAGATAAGGCTCTCCGGACAGACGAACCTGGCCTTCATGAACCCGGGCTGAATAAATATATGCCCGGTCAATAATATCTGTATCACCCGTGGGATTATACTCGTAGATTTTATCCAGTATGTCGGTAATTCTGATCATGGACGGTTTCTAATATGCCTTTGCAAAGAGCACTCTCCGGGAGCTTGCGTTGTTGCAGTAAATGCAGCTTCCTTCCTCTGCAGGGCTGTCAAAGGGAATGCATCGGATGGTGACAGACAGCTCTTTTTTAATTTCAGCTTCACAGGTTTGAGAACCGCACCAGTGAGCCATGACAAACGCACCATTCCGGTATCCTTTGGCTTTCCGGAAGAGTTTATAAAACGCTTTTTTATCATCCAGCTCCATGGTGTTTTCTTTTCTGAAGCCAATGGCCCGGTTGAAAAGGTTATCCTGAATACTGTCCAGAATTTCAGTGATCTGAAGAATAAAGGTTTCCCGGTTGATGCTTTGCTTCTGGTTTGTCGCCAGATCCCGCCGGGCCATGGCAACCGTGTTCTGCTCCAGGTCTCTGGGCCCCAGCTCGATCCTGATGGGAATGCCTTTTTTTACCCAGTCCCATCCCCTGGCGCCGCCAATGTTGCGGGTATCCACTTCTACAACAAGACGGCGGTCGTGATAGGACTTGCCTTCGATCACATCTCTGAGGCCCTGGGCACTTTCCAGAATCTCCCGATTGTCCTCTCCTTTCTTCAGAATCGGCAGAATCACCACATGGGCCGGAGCCACCCGCGGAGGAAGCACCAGGCCGTCATCATCCGAGTGCACCATGACCATGCCGCCGATCATGCGGGTGGATGTCCCCCATGATGTGGTCCAGGCATAGGCCTCCTGACCGGCTTCATTCTGAAATTTGATCTGTGAACTTTTTGCAAAGTTCTGCCCCAGAAAATGGGATGTTCCTGCCTGAAGCGCTCTTCTGTCCTGCATCATGGCTTCAATACACAGGGTATCGTCTGCCCCGGGAAACCGCTCAGACGCTGTTTTTCTCCCCCGGATTACCGGAATGGCCAGATATTCTTCAACAAATTTGGTGTACACATCCAGCATGAGCAGGGTTCGGTCTTTGGCTTCCTGCTCTGTGGCGTGGGCGGTGTGGCCTTCCTGCCATAAAAATTCTGTGGTCCGCAAAAACATCCGGGTCCGCATTTCCCAGCGGACCACATTGGCCCACTGGTTGAGCAACAGGGGAAGATCCCGGTAGCTGGTGGTCCATCGGGCCATGGATTCACCAATGATAGTTTCTGATGTGGGGCGGACAATCAAAGGTTCAGCCAGCTCACCAGCCGGTTTTAAACCGCCGCCTTCTTTTGCTTCCAAACGGTGATGGGTAACAACAGCACATTCTTTTGCAAACCCTTCCACATGCTCAGCTTCCTTTTCAAGGTAGCTGAGTGGAATAAACAACGGAAAATAGGCATTTTTGATCCCGGTCTGTTTGAACAGCAGGTCCATCTGCTGCATCATATTTTCCCAGACTGCATATCCCCAGGGTTTGATCACCATACATCCGCGGACCGGTGAATTTTCAGCCATGTCTGAGGCTTTGATCACTTCCTGATACCAGAGCGGATAATCCTGTTCCCGGGTGGGTGAAACTGCTGATTTATTCTTTGCCATTACCGTCCTCCACATGTTCAATCATCATATCAATTTCCGTGAGCAGCTGGTCCACCAGCTCTTCCTGCCTGATTTTGCGTATCACCTTTCCCTTTTTAAACAAAATGCCTTTGCCGTCTCCGCCTGCGATCCCGATATCCGCTTCTCTGGCTTCTCCAGGACCATTGACACTGCAGCCCATAATGGCAACTTTAATCTCAGACGACCGTTCAAGTAAAGCATTTTCTACCTGATCTGCAATATTAAAAAGATCGATTCTGCACCGCCCGCAGGTTGGGCATGAAATCAGCTCAGGGCCCCGGTTTCGGATCCCCAGCGCCCGTAAAATCTCATAGCCTGTCCGTACCTCCTCCACCGGGTCTCGGGTCAGGGACACCCGCAGCGTATCCCCGATGCCTTCGGCCAGCAGCAGGCCGATTCCGATGGATGATTTGGCAATGCCGGCAATCCGGCCGCCAGCCTCAGTTACACCGACATGAAAGGGAACATCGGTCAATGGGGCCAGTTTCCGGTAAGCAGAAACCGTACGCTCAACGTCTGAAGCTTTCAGCGACACCTTGATTTTTGAAAAGCCAAGATCTTCGAGCATCTGGATATTTTTCAGTGCGCTTTTAACCATACCGGCGGCAGTGGGTCCGAACTGCTGTTCAATCTCTTTTTCAAGAGATCCGGCATTGACTCCAATGCGGATGGGAATACCGTAATCAGTGGCACAATCCACCACCGCCTTTATTTTCCGGGTGCTGCCGATATTGCCGGGATTGATCCGCAGAGCATCTGCACCCGCCTGGGCAGATGCCAGAGCCAGCCTGTAATCAAAATGGATATCTGCAATCAAGGGAATTTGAATCCGGGTCTTGATCTGCTGAATGGCAAGGGCTGCCTCCATATCTGGAACTGCTACGCGGATTATCTGACAGCCGGCCTTTTCAAGCTGATGGATCTGGGCAACGGTGCTGTCCACATCCTGGGTCTGTGTATTGGTCATGGATTGAACAGAAATCTGCGCGTTTGAACCGATATCCACATTTCCCACCCGTATCTGGCGGGTGATGCGTCTGTGCTGAACAAGTGTCATGGCAACGGGTTTCCTGCTGTTTATAAAATTAAAAGCTTACAGGCCGGAGTTCAGGCTGTAAGCCATAATTGCTTTGCGTTTTCTGATAAAGAGAATATCAAAGCTTGTCTTTTTATTCAAGCCAACAACACCTGGAGATCAAAACTAATTGCAGTGCTGACCCGAAATCTGGCATGATGCCGGTTTTTTAATTTGACAATCAAATTAAAAAGATATATTATTTGAAAATCAAACTAAAAGGAGA
>JAABSK010000014.1:0-11089 GCA_011390435.1 Desulfobacteraceae bacterium
ATCCTCTCCTCTACCGATTCCTTCTTTCACCAGTCCTCGCTTTTTGATTATTACCGAAAATACCAAATCTGGTAAAGATAAATTTTTTACCCTCAGATTAAAAATTCAATTATATAGCCAAAATCAAAATCAGATTTTCTAAGTTCACATTCAAGCATATTGGAGAAAAAGTTGAGCGATAACCATGCCGATGGAGTGCAGACTTTGTCTATTAGGCCTGCCCCAAAATCTGGAAATCAAAACTTAAGGCTATGATTAAAATCTGTGGTTTTAATGGAGAAGGAGGGGGATTGACATTGGGCACAGAAATGAAAAAAGCACTTACAGAATTTTCCGTAAGCGCTTAATTTTTTATGGTAGGCACGAGCGGACTTGAACCGCTGACTTCTACCGTGTCGAGGTAGCACTCTACCAACTGAGTTACGCGCCTGAATCGATACCGACTATTACCAGAAGCCCTGGATCATGTCAAGAAAAACAATGGCGCAGGCGCCAGGGCTTTGTGTTATTTTCAATCCATGCCCGCAGAATCTGCAGCAGATCCATCTATCCGGGAAGGCTCCCCTTTTCCGATAAACCGGACACTGACCTGATCCGCTGTCACTTCCAGGATTTCCAGGCCAAAACTGTCAAAGGTTTTGAGCATGATATCATCAACAAACTGCGACGGCGGGCCTTTATAGAACAGTTCCATCACCGCGGAATTGGTTCCCACCTCTTTGGGCTGCATGTTTTCAATCCCCGGCATCTGCCTGAGCTGTTTTTTTACAGCGATGAACCGGCTTAAAAAATCATCACCCTCCAGCCGGAAGTCAAAGGAGTGCTCTTTTCTCAGATTTGCCTGCCAGAATCCGTCGATTTTTGCCATCAGATCCTGTGCTGACAACGCTGCAGCCTTGACAAGGGCCTGCTGGTTTCCCTGAAGGCTGTCCTGATGTTTGACCACCGCCTGCATGTGTGACACAAAAACCTTTTCACCGGATTCAAGATGATATCCATCCAGGTTGATCCCGGCATGAAAGGTCTTTTCTTCACCCATCCGGTTGATGGCTTCCACAGATTCAGCTTTTCCAAATACCAGAATGTCCGCCTTCAGTTCGCGCCCCAGCTTAATGGCGGCAGCATCATCGTAGATGGTATCAAAGGTGATGTTGTACGATTCAGGAACCGGCCGCTGCCCCCCTTTCCGGCCTGCGAACACAAACTGTGCCTGGCGCAGGTTCTCAACAATCGTTTTTTCAGCAACAGATTCATAGGGAATGGGATTCTGCCCCCACCAGTATCTGGGCAGAAGATCTGAAGGGGTTTTTTCTGCAATCAATAAAACAATCGACGGCCGGTTTCGCTCTTTACTGAGAATTCTGGCAGCGATCATGTTTTTTTCAAGCAGCGCCATATCCACCCTGGATTCAACTCCCACACGATAATACCCATTGTTCTCAATCTCGCCCAGAACACGATAGGTAACAATATAGTCATTGGTACGGGGCAATATCCGGTCATAGAAAAAATCCAGGTTCGCCGCCAGCACCGGGCCGGATACCAGCTGGGAAAAGGCATTCTGAAGGGCAACATCCAACGCATCAGAGATGGCGGTCTGCTTGGCCTGCTGGATGTTCTGGTTCGCAACCTTTTTTTGGCCCATTGTCACACGCATCTGCCCTTCTGAAGGATCTGCAGCAAACACGGCCGTTCCCATGCCGGTCAGAACGGTGAGCACAGCCATCAGTCCTGCAGCAATCAATTTTTTCAACATTTTTTACACCTTTCTTTCAATGGAATAGTCTGCAATTCTTTCCAGAAGCGTCCGGGAAGGAGACGCTTCAAATTCAGCCAGACAAGCTTTGGCGTCTGCCACATGTTTTTGGGCCAGATCAATGGTAAACGAAATTCCCTGGCAGGCATAGAGTTTTTCTTTTAATGCTTCAAACCGGTGCGGATCGAATTCAGGCGAAGCAATGACCGCTTCCATCCATTTCCGGTCAGTGTCAGATGCGTTGGCAAGACTGTGAATCAAGGGCAGGGTAAGCTTGCCTTCCCGTATATCCGCACCAGGGTTTTTCCCCAGCTGCGCTGCTGTTGCCGTATAATCCAGAAGGTCGTCCGCCATCTGGAACGCCATGCCGATATGATACCCATATGTGGAAAGGGAATGCCTGGCAGATGCCGGTGCATTGGCCAGGATCGCTCCGCTCTTGCAGGCCCCCTGGATTAAAACCGCTGTCTTTTTTTCAATCACTGCAAAATATTCAGCTTCTGTCAGGTCCAGCCGGCCTTTCTTGTTCATCTGGTCAATTTCGCCCTGGGACATCTCCTGGGTGATCCTGGCAATCACCTGGATAATTTCAGGAGACCGGGTCCTGGCAGCAATGTTCAGGGCCCGTGCCAGGAGAAAATCACCGGTGAGCACCACTTGCGGAGCTGACCATTTGGTGTGGGCCGCTTTTTTCCCCCGCCGGACATCTGCTGCGTCCACCACGTCATCGTGAAGAAGGGTGGCGGCATGGAGATACTCAAAAATAGTGGAAAATTCAATCTCAAAGCCCTGGTCGTATCCGCAGAGTCGTGCGCTGTGGATCATCAGCAGCGGCCGGAGCCGTTTGCCTCCGCTGAACAGCAGATGAGAGGCGATGTCCCTGACCAGATCAAGATTGGGGACCAGATTTTTTTCAAGTGCCGCCTCGATCTTTTCAAGATCCGGCGCCACCTGTTCAAGAATTTTATGTTTCAGGCCTGATGTCATGCAATCTCCCCGGCAATATCATATTCATAGGCATCGGTTATTCTTACCTTAACAGCCGTGTTGATTTCAAGGCTGTCAGCATAAATAAATGTCACACCATCCACTTCCGGTGCCTGGAACATGGTGCGGCCGAGATATACCCCTGGTTCCGGGTTTTCTTCCACCAGAACAGGATAAACCTTTCCCACGTGGCTTTGATTGATGGTTTCAGATATTCTGGCCTGGGCTGCCATCAAAAGGTCATGGCGCTGCGCTGCAACATCTTCCGGCACATGGCCTTTCAGGTGATGGGAAGGCAGATCGTCTGAATCTGAATAAACAAACACCCCGAGGTGATCAAAACGCACGGTTTGAACCAGGTGCATCAGGGCGTCAAAATCCGCTGGTGTTTCACCGGGAAACCCCACAATCACAGTGGTACGAAGGGCTGCTGAAGGATCATGGCGCCGGATGGTCTCAAACAGCCGGATCAGGTCGGCATTGGTATAGGGCCGCCCCATCTTTTTCAGCAGGGGTGTTGACGCATGCTGGATCGGTACATCGTAATAGGAACAGATATTGCTGCGGCTGGCAGCGGTCTGAATCATTTCCAGTGTCAGTGTCCGGGGATGGGTATATAAAAACCGTATCCAGGCATCGCTGCTTTCAAGGGTTTGGGACAGTGCGGACAGGACCTGGTCAAACCCGGTGCCATCTTTCAGATCCTGGCCATAGTCTGTTGTATTTTCCGCAGTCAGAATGATTTCCCGCACCCCCTGGGAAACCAGCTGTTCGCTCTCTTTGCAGATATCTTCCAGCGGCCGGGACCGCTGCGTGCCCCGGAGGGTGGGAATAATGCAGTAGGTACACTTCCGGTTACAGCCTTCAGACACCTTGACAAAGGCAAAGGGCGCCCCGGAAAGGACCCGTTTTTCATCCAGGTTCTGAAACCTTCGTTCACCAGGATCCGGAAAAAGAACCAACGGCTGACCCAGCCGGTTTTCCACCGCTTCCACAATCCGGTCGCAGGCACCGGTTCCCAGAAAGGCATCCACCTCCGGAAGGGTGGACACCAGATCCGGATCATCCTTATACCGCTGGGCAAGGCACCCGGTGGCGATCAACCGCTCACAGGCACCGGTTTTCTTGAATTCAGCCATTTCCAGGATCACATCCACAGCCTCATCAGAGGCTGTGGAGATAAATCCGCAGGTATTGACGATGATCACCCGGGCAGATGACGGATCATCCGTAATGCTGTGGCCGGCAGCCACCAGCTTTCCCAGCATGATCTCAGAATCCACCTGGTTTCGTGAACAGCCAAGGCTTTCAAGATAAATCATCATATGGACTTGGCCATCAGATCCCCCAGTTGTTTGGAAAATCGTGACGGATTCTCCAGCTTGCCGCCTTCAGAGATCACGGCAATGTCAAACAAAAGATCACTGTAGTCTTTGAGGACCGGATTGGTGGTATCTTCCTCAAAGATGGTTTTGAGCTTTCCCATCAGGGGGTGATTGACATTGACTTCCATGACCCGCTTCTGGTCTGGTGTTTTCTGGCCGGAGGCCTTGAGGATTTTTTCCATGTAGGCGCTCATGCCCCAGTCATCACCGGACAGACAGGATACAGAATCTTTCAGACGCCTGGAGATCACCACATCCTTGACCTTTTCTTCCAGCTTGCCCTTGAGAAACGAAAGCAGCGCAGAATATTCATTCTTTTTCTCATCATCTTCCTTCTCAAGGTCCAGATCCCCTTTTTCCGCGCTTTTGAGTTTCTTTTCCTTGTATTCGTGCAGGGACTGCGTCACCCATTCATCAATGGGGTCCACCATGAGAAGCACCTCATAGTCCTTTTCTTTCAAGGATTCGAGCAGCGGTGAATTCATCAGGGATGTCAGATTTTCACCGGTCAGGTAATAGATCTCCTTCTGCCCTTCTTTCATGTTCTCGATATACTGATCCAGGCTGATGTATTTGCCGTCAGACTTGGTGGTTTTGTACCGGAGCAGGGCTGCCAGGCGGTCCTTGTTCTCAAAGTCCGTTGGGATTCCGGCCTTGAGGGCCTGGCCAAACTCTACATAAAATTCTTCATATTTTTCTTTTTCCATCTCTTCAAGCACACTGAAGATCTGTTTTACCAGATTTTTCCGGATATTTCTGACCAGCCGGTCCTCCTGAAGAATCTCGCGGCTCACGTTCAGGTTCAGGTCTGGTGCGTCCACGACTCCCTGAATAAAACCCAGGTATTCAGGCAGCAGCTCTTTGCAGTCATCCATGATGAACACCCGCTTGCAGTAGAGCTGCATGCCGTGCTTGCGCTCCGGACGGAACAGGTCCAGGGGCGCCTTGGACGGCAGGTACATCAGAACATCATACTCGGTAACACCTTCAAATCGTTTGTGAATCACTTCAAGCGGCTTGTCCCAGTTGTGACTGATATGGCGGTAAAACTCCTCGTGCTCCTCCTGGCTGACATCTTCTCTGGGTTTGGACCAGATGGCTTTGCGCGAATTGAGGGTCTCATCCTTTCTGACTTTCCGGTAGGTATCGCCAATGGGCTTGCCCTCTGAATCCTTGATGACCTCGTTGTCAGGAATGGGCTCGCTTTTTTCCATGTTCATGATCACCGGATAGGTCACAAAATCCGAATGCTTTTTCACAATTCCCTGAATGGTGTACTGATCGGTGAAATCCTGATCCCCTTCTTCCGGTTCTTTAAGAAACAGGGTAATGGTGGTGCCGCGCTCTTTTTTCTCGATCTCTTCAATGGTGTAGGACCCCTTGCCATCGGATTCCCAGCGCACGCCCTGTGTTTCTCCTGCAGCACGGGTATCCAGTCGCACCGTGTCTGCCACGATAAAGGATGAATAAAACCCCACGCCAAACTGGCCGATCAGTTCCGGAGACAGCGTGTTTTCCTTTTTGGATTTTTCAAGGGCTTTCATAAACGCTGCGGTTCCAGACTGGGCAATGGTGCCGATGTTGTCATTGACCTCGTCAAAAGTCATGCCGATGCCATTGTCGGAAATCTGAAAGGTTCTGGCATCAGGGTCAAGACTCAGGCGGATATGGTAATCATTGTCATCGGCAAACAGTTCCGGCTGGGTCTGCTCTTTGAATCTTGCCTTGTCAATGGCGTCAGAGGCGTTTGAAATCAGCTCCCGCACAAAAATCTCTCTGTTGGAATACAGCGAATTGATGATCAGGTGCAGAAGCTGCTGCACCTCGGTTTTGAATTTACGTGTCTTTTTGGCTCCCATTTTCACTCCTGTTTCAAATAATAATGATTTACAATTGTCGTTAAAAAATTTTTAATTAATAATTGGTGCAAAAATGAAAATGTCAAGCCATGGTGGAGCGTGAAAAACAACATATTGAAATTTATAGCAATACCTGTTATTAAAGAGATTTTAAAATTTAAGGAAAATTCCAATGCATTATGAAGGTATGATCATACGACCGCCCAGCGAGGCTGATTCGATCCTGCTGCAGGTGACGCTGGGCTGCTCCCATAATAAATGTACGTTTTGCGGTACTTTCAGGGAAAAGCGCTTTAACATCAAAAAAGATGACGTCATTTTTGAGGATATCGAATTTGCGCGCCAGCATTGCCGGCGCCAGAACCGCTTGTTCCTCTGTGACGGAGACGCACTGATCGTCCCCCAGAAACGGCTGGTCAAAATTCTTGAGCGCATCAGAAACCGTCTTCCCTGGGTGGAACGGGTGGGGTTGTATGCCAACACCAAAGGCATCAGCATGAAAACCGACGAGCAGCTCAAAGAGCTGTATGACCTGGGAGTCAAAATTGCCTATATGGGCCTTGAATCCGGGGATGATACAGTACTCAAGCAGGTCCGCAAAGGCGCGACCGCAGAAAAAATGATCACCATGGGCAGACGGGTGAAAGCGTCAGGCATCAAGCTGTCTGTCACCGTTCTTGTCGGGCTGGCCGGAAAGGAACGATCCAGGATGCATGCCGAAGAAACCGGCAGGGTGCTGACGGCCATGGATCCGGATTATGTCGGAGCCCTGAGCCTGATGCTGGTACCGGGAACCGAACTTCATGCCCAGCATGCCGCAGGCGAATTTTATCTGCTCAATGCTGAAGAAATGCTCAGGGAACTGGGGATCATGATCGCGTCCACCCACCTTTCCAACGGTCTTTTTCACGCCAACCACGCATCCAACTACCTGCCCATCCGGGCAAAACTGCCCCAGGACAAGGAAAAGACATTGAAACTGATATCACAGGCCCTTGACGGAAGCCTGGCGTTGAAACCCGAATACATGAGAGCGCTTTAACACATAATTGAATCACACAGGAGATCTATACAATGGCTGAAGCCAAAGCAAACCTTGACCAACTCAGCGTAAACACCATTCGAACCCTTTGCATTGATGCCGTTCAAAAAGCCAATTCAGGCCACCCTGGCGCGCCAATGGGCCTTGCACCAACGGCATACGTGCTTTTTAAACGTTTTTTGAAGCACAACCCCAAAAACCCGGCATGGGTGGACAGAGACCGGTTTGTTCTTTCCGGCGGCCATGTATCCTCTTTGCTGTACAGTCTCCTGTACCTGTTTGGCTACGGACTTGAACTGGATGACCTTAAAAATTTCCGTCAATGGGGTTCTAAAACACCGGGACATCCGGAATACGGAGACACACCCGGCGTGGAAACCACCACCGGCCCGCTGGGACAGGGCATTGCCAATGCCGTGGGCATGGCCATTGCCGAACGCCACCTGGCTGCACGCTTCAATACGGAAGATGCCGAACTGATCAACCATCATACCTATGTCATGTGCGGAGACGGTGATCTGATGGAAGGCGTGGCTCTGGAGGCCATTTCTCTTGCCGGCCACCTGGGCCTTGGCAAGCTCGTCTGTCTGTACGATGATAACGCCATCACCATCGAAGGCCGGACTGACATCGCCTTTACGGAAAATGTGCGGGCCAAATTCGAAAGCCAGAACTGGCATGTTGTCACGGTAGAGGACGGCAATGACCTGATCGAGATCCAGAAAGCGATCCAGGCGGGAAAAGATGCCGTGGCTCGGCCCACACTGGTACAGATCAAAACCCATATTGCCTATGGCAGTCCCAACAAACAGGACACGGCCGCTGCTCACGGGTCTCCTCTGGGCGCTGATGAAATCCGGCTGGTCAAAAAATTCTATGGTGTTCCGGAAGACAAAGACTTTTATGTCCCGGACGAAGTGCTGAAAAACTGTGGAAAATCCCTGACCTATGGCGAAGGATATGAACAGAACTGGCAGGAAATTTTCAGCGGGTATAAAACCCGGTATCCTGAAAAAGCCGACCTGTTTGTGGATGCCATCAGCGGTTTTCTGACCGAAGGCTGGAACAAAGATATCCCGGTGTTTACGCCGGATCAGGACCCTGTCGCCACCCGGGCAGCCTCCGGCATGGTCCTCAATGCGATTGCCGAGAATTTGCCCTCTCTGATGGGCGGGTCTGCAGACCTTGCACCATCCAACAAGACCTACCTGAACAATTCAACCGAATTTCAGAAAAACTCCCCGGAAGGCCGCAATATCCGGTTCGGCGTCAGGGAGCATGCCATGGGCGCAATCATGTCCGGCATGTACCTGCATTCAGGGGTCCGGCCCTACGGCGGAACCTTTCTGGTATTTGCCGACTACGTCCGGCCGGCCATCCGTCTGGCATCCCTGATGAAGCTGCCCCTGATCTATGTGTTTACCCATGACAGCGTGGCTGTGGGCGAAGACGGTCCGACGCACCAGCCTGTGGAACATCTGGCATCCCTGCGGGCCATCCCCGGTCTCACCGTGATCCGGCCGGCTGACGCCAATGAAACTGCCATGGCCTGGCGCCTGGCCTTGACCACCATGAATGCGCCCAGCGCCCTTATTCTGAGCCGTCAGAAACTGCCTGTTCTGGATGTTTCCCAGAAAGACGGAGAATTTGGTTACGGCGCATATACCATTCAAAATGAAATGGACCCGGATATGCTGCTGATTGCCACTGGCTCCGAAGTTCATATCTGTGTGGAAGCCGCCCGAACCCTGAAAAAGGAACACAAAATCAAAGCATCTGTCGTGTCCATGCCATCCTGGGAACTGTTTGAAAAAGCCCCGGCCCCCTATCGGGAAAGAATCCTGCCGACCAGTGTCACCCGGCGCCTTGCTGTTGAAGCCGGCATTACCATGGGATGGGAAAAATATGTGGGCAGTGCCGGGAAAATCATCGGTATTAACCGGTTCGGCGCCTCAGCACCTGGCGGAACAGTTCTCAGGGAACTGGGATTCACCCCTGAAAATATCGTCAAGCAGGCCCTGGATCTTATGGCATAATCCGCAATCATCTTCCTGCCAGGGGGCGTTTACCCCCCCCTGGCAGTCACCACTTTACAGGGGGATGTTCTGTGCAGATCGCAATCAAAACCCATCATCAAACCCAGATGATTGATATCACCCGGCAGGTAAAGGCAACTGTTGAATCATCGGGAATCCAAAACGGCCTGGTCCATATCTGTTCCATGCACACCACGGCTGCCATCACCATCAATGAAAATGCCGATCCAGCTGTTGAAGCGGATATTTTAAAAACCATCAACACGGTGATTCCGTGGGATGATCACTTCAAACACATGGAAGGCAACAGTGCCGCCCACATCAAAGTCAGCCTGTTCGGCCCGTCTGAAACCCTTGCCCTGGAAAACGGATCACTGGTGCTGGGCACCTGGCAGGGGATTTATTTCTGCGAATTTGACGGCCCCAGAAACCGGAAAGTCAACATCAAGATTTTGGAAGGCTGAGATTTAATTCAGATCATCACCAGGCTTTTTAAGCGTTGGAATCTTGAGTACAGGAACGCCTTCCTTTGCCAGCACCTTGTCTTCCTCCCGGGTGGTGGTGCCCCGGATACTGCGATAATCAGATGCGCCATAGTGCATCTTCAGGGCCTGTTTGGCAAAATCACTGCCAACATCTTCAAAGTTTTTCTCAACATATTCCGCCACTTTTTCCGTCAACTCCATCATGGCCTCCTGGCTGGCCTGCAATGCGTTTGGGGAAGGGGCTCCTGTGGATTTTTTAATCGCGATGGGGTGTACTTTCTGAACAACCGCCGTGATGTCACACACCGGACAGATTAAACGTTCCTGTTCCAGCTGCCTGTCCAGATCTGCCTTGTCATCAAACCAGCCTTCAAACGTATGGCCGTTCAAACATTCCAGGTCAAATACAATCATTTCTCATGCTTTAATTGCCGCTGCAGCGGTGTTGGTTTTTCCAAATATGCTGATATCGCACATTTGCCGGTATCCGGTCAATGGGATCTGTTTTGTTCCAGCAGATTTTTTTTCAGCTGGAAAATCCGGGCCAGATCCCGGTCTGATGTCACGCAGGGAAAAAGGGTATTGTTGGTAAACACAGGATGGGCCAGAAGGTCATACCGTGAATGGGCCAGGGCGTTTTCCCACAGCCGGGTGTGGGGAATGGGCGTGTAATAGGCCAGCACCGGTGTAATTCCGGCCTGACGCACAAACGCCACAGAAGCAGTGACCTCATCCAGACGCTGGCCAGGGAGACCGCACAGCAGGTAAGCGCCGATCTGATCCGGTGCAAACCCGGCTGCGGTTAAATGGCTCACTGCCCTCAGAAACTCGCCATTGCCCACCTTGTGATCATGGCTGCGGTTCGGTGAAAAATCAGCGGTTTCAAGGCCCAGCCGGAGGGTTTTAAACCCTGCCCTGAACATCAGTTGGGCTGCCTGTTGTGAAATCTCCCGGACATGAAGGGCATTGGGCGTATGAAAGGACAGATCCATTTTCGATGCAATGATCTTTTCCAGCAGGGGAAAGGCATGGCGGTCGGCATTGACCAGCAGGGCATCATCATAAAAGGCCATATGGGTTATCCGGTGCTGATGATGCCAGTGGGCAATCTCTTCAAACACCCTTTGAGGCGAACGCTGCCGGAGCCCGGGTTCCAGAAAGGACGATGCACAGTAATCGCAGGAAAACGGGCATCCCCTGGAGGTCAGTATCGGCGCATAGGTAATGTTGCGGCAAAGATCCAGAGCTGGCCAGGGCAGATCATCCAGGCAGCCTGACCGGTGCCTGTCATCCATGACAAATCCGGTGAACTGCCTGACAATCTCTTTCAGACAGGGTTCTGCCGGGCCCTTGACCACATGGTCGGCCCGGGTGGTGGCAGTGGCGTGATCAAAGCACAGGCTGGCATAAATTCCACCCAGTACCACAGGCACATCTGGAAACACCTGTTTGACATGTTCAATGGTTTCTGCAACTCCGGATGCCCAATAGGTCATCAAAGAGGTCACCAGGATCAGGTCGGGCGTCTTCACCGCATTT
>JAABSK010000014.1:11099-24122 GCA_011390435.1 Desulfobacteraceae bacterium
TAGATCCGCAGCAAACCATTCCGGTTTGATGCCGTAGCGGTAAAAGGTTCTGGCAGTATCGTCAAGGCCGGACGGCTGCCGGATCGGTGTTTTGTGGTACGGCCCCCTGCCGTCCCACAAAATTTTAGGCACGCCAGGGGCCTGGGGATGGAACCGGTCAAGGCAGTCGATAAAACTGACACCCATACCCTGTTCCCGTAAAACAGCAGCAATGGACAACAGCCCCAGTGGTTTTGCCCAGAAATCAAATGCGGCAAAATCGTGGATCCAGGGATTGATGCACAGAATATGGGGAAAATCAGTCTTCAAAATACTTCATAGAGGTCTTTTTCAGCTCTTTTCTGCTGAACAGCAGTTCATACTCACGCTGGCCCACAGCAGCTGCAATCTGTTCCACAATGGCATGGCATGCTTCTTCAGATGCCGCATGAACCATGGTGTACAGATTATATTTCCACCCTGGCGCAGGGTTCCGGCGATAGCAGTGGGTGATTTCCTGAAAGGTTGCCATGATGTTGCCGGTTGCTTCCACCTGGTCCTCGTCCACTTTCCAGGCCACCATGGCATTGGCTTTGAATCCGGATTTCTGGTGCTTGAGGGTGGCCCCAAACCGCCGGATCATGCCTCTGTCGTTTAAATCATTTAAAACCGCCAGGAACTGTTCTTCTGTAATGCCGATTTGCCGGGCCATTTCAAGAAACGGACGCTTTACCACAGGGATATCGGTCTGCAGCAGGGCAATGATTTTTTTTTCCAGATCTGTCAGTGTGGGCATAATTTTCCCTTTATGAATGAGTCTTTCTGCCGGGTTGTTTTTCCGGAAACAGTGCCAGGATATCGGTTTCGCTGGCTCTGCAGACGCCCCGCTCCGTAATAAACCCGGTCACCAGCCGGGCAGGCGTTACATCAAAGGCATGGTTGGCTGCCGGACTGGACGCCGGCGGCACCAGTACCTGCTGGATCTTTTCATTGCACAGCCCCTGAACATACCGGATCTCATCAGGATCTCTCTCTTCAATGGGAATATCGGCAATGCCGTCGGTGATCTCCCAGTCAAAGGTGCTTGAAGGCAGTGCCACGTAAAAGGGAATATCATTGTCTTTTGCGGCAAGGGCTTTCAAATACGTGCCGATCTTGTTGGCCACATCTCCTGACCGGGTGGTCCGGTCGGTTCCCACAATCACCAGGTCCACCATGCCGTGCTGCATGAGATGTCCTCCTGCATTATCCGTAATGATCGTGTGCGGAACACCGTGTTTTCCCAACTCCCATGCAGTCAGGCGGGACCCCTGATTCAACGGCCGGGTCTCATCCACCCACACATGCACATCAATACCCTGGTCAAAGGCGGTATAAATGGGGGCAGTGGCCGTACCATATTCAATGCAGGCAAGCCATCCGGCATTGCAATGGGTCAAAATATTCACCGGTTTCCTGTTCTTGCGGCGGCTGATCGCTTCAATGATCGGCAGTCCATATTCACCGATTTTTTGACAATTGACCGCTTCTTCTTCCACAACAGCCATGGCTTCATCAAATGCAGCCGTGACACGGGCGGCATGGGTATCATGTTTACGCGCTGCGTTCATGACCCTGTCCACACCCCAGAAAAGATTCATGGCTGTGGGCCGGGCAGCTTTAAGGCGCTGGCACTCCGCTTCCAGATACGCGTTGTCCGCTCCCTGATGGGTTTCCTGTATCAGACTGATATATACGCCAAACGCACCAGTGGCTCCGATTAATGGCGCACCCCGGACAAACATCTCCTTGATGGCGTAAATGGTATCATCCACGCTGCGCAGATCCGCAACAACCAGCTGGTGGGGCAAAAACCGCTGGTCAATAACCTGAACGGTTCCAGTGGATTGATTCAACCAGATGGGGCGCATCTCTTTTCCGTCAACTTTCATAAAAACTCAAACTCCAGGTCGGTTAAAAATTTTTGATGAACTGCTCTGCTTCTGCAATAGAGGTGTTCATGTCTGTGATCAGCTTTGCAACATCCTTTTCAATGGACACCACCTCTCCGCTGAGCGATCCCACAGCCTTGGCATTGAGGTTATGTTTCAAATAAAGCACATAGTCCTTGAGGCGGGTCAGTACCGGATACATGCTCCGGGTGGACTGAGCCATCACGTTTTCCAGGTTCCGGTATTTGACTTTTGCATCCTGAAGGGAGGCTTTGCTGCCGGATTTGAGCTTTGGATCACTCATCTGCTGAATTTCAGCATCCCATTCCGCAAACAGATCTTTTGCCACCTGCTGAACCGACTGGATCCGCTTTTCAATCTGACCGGCTCTGGATTCGCAGTCATCATAACTGTCTTTGAGCTGATGATAAAATTTCTCCAGCTCCGCTCCATCAAAGTGATACAGTGCCTTGAGCTTTTCCAGGGCATCGGTAAACTCTTCCTGTGCCATGGTCTGGCTGTCCTGAACATCTGCTACATTATCCACCAGAATATGGCGTTTTTCTTTGCCGATTTTTTCCATTGCTGAATAATAAACAGTGCCGCAGCCTGTCAGAAAGATAAGCAGTGTTGCTGCAAAAAACAGGCTGAACGCGCTTTTAACCCGTTGATGGTCCATTCCAGGTGCCTCCTTTGCTGTAAAAAACCGACAGGCTGTCTGCCGATTCAAAATTCCTTATACCAAAAGTTTCATATTTTATTAATCATTTTCTTTTATCACCGTTCAGATGCGGCTCACAATTTTATTTGGTTGCTAATTGCTGTATTTCGTGTATGATAGGTTCAACACTCAAGTAAGCGCACACCTTTTCCTGCTGCAGTTCTTTGGCAGGTCATTACCGCTGACATCGTTGTTTACCCAGACACCGGCCGTTACCGTTGACATTTATGCTGTTTACTTAAACACACAAAAAATAAAATGAACCGGTTATCTGGAAAAGGATCGGTCATTGCGGCCGGGGAATGCCCCGGTCAAAGACCAAAAAAGGAATTTTAATGGATTTTAATTGTTTCAACTTTCATTCAGACATCACTGCCGGCATTACTGCATGCAGCTTTTCAACACCCACGCCGATTCAGGCCAAAGCCATCCCCCTGATTCTGGAACACAGGGATCTTTTCGGCCTTGCCCAGACCGGCACCGGAAAGACAGCCGCTTTTGTGCTGCCCATTCTTCAAAAACTGCTCACCGGACCGAGAAAAAAAAGCCGGGCCCTGATCCTGGCCCCTACCCGTGAGCTGGCTGAACAGATTCATGATGCGGCTGTTAAAATGGCCTGGAAAACCAGCCTGAAAAGCGTTGTCATTTATGGCGGTGTCAGCAAGTCCTCCCAGATCAGGGCAATCCGGCAGGGTGCTGAAATTATTGTGGCCTGTCCCGGCAGATTACTGGACCTGCTCAATGACCGGGCGGTCTGTCTCGACAATATTGAAATGCTGGTGCTGGATGAAGCGGACCACATGTTTGACAAAGGCTTTTTGCCGGATATCCAGCGTATTATCAAACAGCTCCCCCAGAACCGTCAGTCGCTGGTGTTTTCCGCCACCATGCCTGACGAAATCCGCCGGTTGGCCAGCAGGATTCTGAAAAACCCGGCAACGGTTCAGATCAACCATTCAAAACCGGTTCAGTCCATTTCCCATGCCCTGTTCCAGGTAAAAAAAGAACAGCGGACATCACTGCTCAAGAACCTTATCCGGGATTATGCCATGAAAAGCACCCTGGTGTTCACCCGGACCAAACACAAGGCAAAAACCCTTGCCCTGCAGTTGGAAAAAGCTGGATACAATGCCACGTCTCTTCAAGGCAACCTGTCCCAGCAAAAGCGTCAGAAAGCATTGGACGGATTCAGGGATGGCTCATTCAACATTCTGGTGGCAACGGATATTGCCGCCAGGGGCATTGATGTTCTGGGGATCTCCCATGTGATCAACTATGACCTGCCCGATACAGTTGAAACCTATACTCACAGAACCGGACGGACCGGCAGGGCAGACAAGACCGGCCAGGCATTCAGCTTTTTCAGTGCCGAAGACAGCCGGCTGGTTTCCATGATTGAAAAAAAC
This sequence comes from Desulfobacteraceae bacterium, assembly GCA_011390435.1. The sequence goes on from JAABSK010000014.1 coordinate 15,137, forward strand.
CTGGGCAAAAAAATGCAACGGGAACCCATCCCCCAATTTTAATCTGAAAAAGGATCATCATGGCCCCTTTAAGAATACGGTACCAGACGCTTGAAATCGGGGATCTTGATATCCATGTGCGGACACTGTACGATATTCTTCAATATCTTGACGAAAACGGTGTGGCTGAGGAAATGGGCATTTCCTCAGCCACATGGCCGCTTTTCGGTATTGTCTGGCCCTCTGCCCAGGTCCTTACCCACCATCTGCGAGATTACGCCATCGCGGGAAAACGGATTCTTGAGGTGGGGTGCGGCATCGGGCTGGCCAGCCTGATGCTCAATTGCCGCAAAGCAGACATCACCGCCACAGACCACCACCCGGAAGCGGAAAATTTTCTGATCCAAAACACCCTGCTCAACAACACAGCCCCCATTCCCTTTTTCCGTACAGGCTGGTGTGATCTGGAACAGGAACTGGGCCTCTTTGATCTGATCATCGGCAGTGATCTTTTATACGAAAATGATCATTTCACTTTGCTGTCCCGGTTTATCGACCACCATGCAACCCCCTGCTGCGATGTCATCATTGTTGATCCCGGACGCGGACAGCATTCCCGCTTCAGCAAAAAAATGGTTGCGCTGGGTTACACCCATACCCAGCACCGCCCCGCACATACCGACTATCTGCCAGACGCTTTTAAAGGCTATATTCTGTGCTATTCCAGAAAGTTATCCGACAAGCCCCAAAACACCCTGATCCGATAAAAGAGATTGTCAAATCAACGCATTTGGTGGTATTTTAACGGCATGATTCATCTGTTTATTTTTACAACCTTGCTGTGTTGCCGGATATGAAGATGCCACTGTTTTCTAAAGAATCCATCTGCCGGATTTTTCCCAGATACCGCCAGCTTCAAAAGACCATTTCCCATCTGGAAGCCCGGAATGCCGCACTGGCAGAATCAGAGAAAAAATACCGCTATCTGTTTGAAAACGGATCTGACCTGATCTGCATCCATGACCTTCACGGAAATATCACCGATACCAACATTCAGTACAAGACCGAATACGGCTGGTCCCGCACAGAGCTTCTGGGCAAAAACATCCGGGATTTTATTCCTTCGAAATATCAGCTGGATTTTGATGACTACCTGCTGCGTATCCGTGAAAACGGCAAAGATGAAGGATATCTCACCGCCATGACCCGCTCCGGCAAAAAGGTGATCCTGGAATACCGCAACATCCTTGTTCTGGATGAAAACAACCAGCCGTCAGCTGTCCATGGTTCTGCAAGGGATGTTACCCAGCGGGTGATGGCAGAAAAAGCACTTCAGGAAAGTCAGGAAAAATACCGGAATCTGGTACAGTATGCGCCGGCCGGTATTTATGACTTTGATATGAACTCCCTCAAATTTCTCAGCGTCAACGATGTCATGTGTCAATACTCCGGGTACAGCGAAGCAGAGCTGTTAAAACTCAACCCTTTTGACCTGTTAAGTGACGACAGCAAAGAGACGCTCAAACAGGTGGTTGAAACTGTTTTTGCTCAAAAACCCCGGCAACTGACAACCGAATACCGGATCAAGGGAAAAAACAAAAAAGAGTTCTGGGTATTGTCAAACACCCGGTTTTTTTATGAAGATGGCGTTCCCAGGCATGCCATGGCGGTCATTCATGATATGACCGATATCCGCCGCGCAGAAGAAGAGCGGCGTCAGCTGGAGATCCAGTTGCAGCAGGCTCATAAAATGGAGGCCATCGGCACCCTTGCCGGCGGCATTGCCCATGATTTCAACAATATTCTTGCCGGTATTCTGGGGTACTGCGAACTGGTAAAACAGCACCTTCACGAACCAGACAAAGCCAGAAAACAGATCGATCAAATCTACCGGGGTGCAAAACGGGCTGCAGACCTGGTCAAACAGATTTTGTCCTTCAGCCGGAATACCCCCTATGAAAAACAGCCCCAGAACCTGGGGCCCATCATCAAAGAAGCCATGACCCTTCTCCGGTCTTCAATCCCTGCAACCATTGCCATACAGGAACAGATCCATTCTCAAAATACGGTTCTTGCAGATCCGGCCAAAATCCACCAGATCGTCATGAATCTGTGCACCAATGCCTACCATGCCATGGACACAGGCGGCGGGATTTTATCCATCCAGCTGACAGATGAAACGCTTTCAGGGTTCACTGCTGCCGAGCGCCGCCTCCGGCCGGGAAAATATGTCCGGTTCACCGTGTCAGACACCGGGCATGGTATGGATGCACCAACACTGGAACGGATTTTTGATCCTTATTTCACCACCAAAGACACCGGCAGGGGAACCGGCATGGGCCTGTCGATGGTTTATGCCATAGTGAAGGAACACCAGGGCGCCATCACTGCTGACAGTTCACCGGGAAACGGCGCCACCTTTGATGTATACCTGCCGGTGACCCGGCAGGATCCGGCACCACCAGCAGCAATAGATGACCGCGGAACCCAGCACCATGCAAGGGTATCGGCCAGGGGGCATGAACGGATCATGGTTGTGGATGATGAAGAAAGCATACTGGAGTCCACCCGGGAGCTGCTCCTGGATTATGGATATCTGGTAAACACCTTTGCCGACGGACAAACAGCCATGGACGCTTTCATGGCAGATCCCCACCGTTTTGACCTGATCATCACCGATATGACCATGCCGAAAATGACAGGAGAAGACCTGGCCCGGTCGATTTTGAACATCCGTCCAGACCTGCCGGTAATCCTCTGCACAGGGTACAATGAAAGAATGTCCGAAGCCAGCGCCCTGAAAATGGGCATTTCCCGGTTTGTACAAAAACCGCTCATTCACCAGCCGCTTCCGGATATCATCCGTGATGTTCTTGATCATACCGGACCACCAGGCGCTGAAAAAAGCCGCCTGGATTAACAGCGAATCAAGCCTTTCCTTTCCCTGGAAGTTTTCTTGACAAAGCCTGTTTTTGTGTCCTATTACGATGCAGGATATGGAATTGTCCCAAGCCTGATGCACAGGCCTTGAATCACACTTAACAAGGAGAAACGAATGGAGCAGAGCAGACTTCCGAGACTGAAGGATAAAATTGCCGTTATCACCGGCAGCGCCAGCGGTATCGGCCGGGCCGCAGCTGTACTTTTTGCAAAGGAAGGTGCCAGCCTGGTGATTGCAGATATGCAGAAAGCCGCCCTGAACGAAACCCTTCAAATGGTCAGGGATCAGGGAGGGACGGGTGTTGCAGCAGTAACGGATGTCAGTGATGAAGCCCAGGTAAAGGCCTTGATCGACCTGGCCGTTTCTGAATATGGCAGGATCGACATCCTGTGCAACAACGCTGGAATCACCGGAATCCTCAGCGGTCCGGAAGATCAGGATGGTGAAAACTGGCAGCAGGTTTATGCCGTAAATGTTCTGGGTGCGGTGTATGCAGTGAAATATGCCACCCCCCACCTGGTCAAAACCGGACAAGGGGCCATTGTCAATACGGCTTCAGTGGCCGGCATCCGGTCCGGTGCCGGTGGCAATGCCTACAGCGCCAGCAAAGCGGCACTGATCAATTACACACAGACACTGGCATGTGACCTGGGTGGATATCATGTCCGCGTGAATGCGGTCTGCCCCGGACTGATCGAAACCGGTATGACCCAGCCGGTGTTTGATTATGCAAGAAGCAAGGGAAAAGGCGACAAGCTGGGAAGTCGATGTGAGCTCCGCCGCTATGGACGTCCTGAAGAAGTGGCTGCTGCCATCCTTTTTCTGGCCAGTGATGAAGCCAGCTATATCACAGGCCAGGCCCTGGCTGTCTGCGGCGGCAACACCGCCTCTTTAAACCTGCCGGGAATGAAAGTATAACCCCGGCATTATTTCATGATCCAAAGGAGGTATCAATGCGTCAGTCAATTCATACTGCGCTTCCTGAATTCTTAACGGTATTAGGCGATATTGAAGAGCCCATGGGCATGTTTTTTACTGACACCAGACCGGAAACCGGTTATTCCCCTGATCCAACAGAGCTGCCCACCTGTGAAAAAGAGCAAAAAAATGAGGTGGACTGGGAAGGTGTGTTTGGCCAGTTTTCCTGTGTGATCGGTAAAATCTGGCTGGCCCGGAAAAAAAGAACCACTGCCTATTTCAGTGCGTCCCAGTTCGGGTGTCCCGGCGGTGCCTTCTGGCTGGGTTACAACAAACCCCAGGTTGAAACCATCATCCACTATGTATCATCCGGCATTCCCGGACAATTGGAAGGCGAACACTATTGCGACTCTCCTGACAATCTGCGCAAAATGTTTGATTATATTGATCCGATCCCGGCCGCTGGAAAATATTGCGTGTTCAAACCCATCACCCAGTTTTCAGAAGCTCAAACCCCTGTTCTGGTCTCTTTTTTCACCCGGCCGGAATCATTAAACGGCCTGCACCAGCTGGCCACCTTTGTGACCAATGATCCGGAAGTGGTGGCCTCTCCCTGGAGCGCTGCCTGCGGCAGCCTGGTTGTCTGGCCCCTTCGCTTTCTTGACCGGGGCCAGCAGCGGGCGGTTGTGGGCGGATGGGACCCGTCTGCCAGAAAATTTTTCAAAACAGATGAGCTGTCTTTCACCATTCCGTATGGCATGTTCAATCAGATGCTGGAACGGTATCCAGACTCATTTTTGAAAACAAAAACATGGCAGAATGTGCTCCGGAAAATCAACAAAAGCAAAAAAGCCTGGAATGAAACCTGATCACCGGAGACTGCGGATAAACGGCCCTGTGGCAAGAACACCCTGCTCTTCAACGATCCGGATGGTCTGGGACCCGATCACCGCGATGTCGGCCAGCCCTTTCAAATAGTCCACATCTGCCCTTTCCCGGACACCGAATCCCACGGCAAGGGGCAGATCTGTGGCGTTTCTGCATCGCCCAAGATAAGCAGCAAGGCTGTCGGAAAAAACCGTATCCCTGCCAGTGACCCCTTTTCTGGCAACACAATAGACAAACCCTTTTGCAGCAGACGACAGGTAAGCCATCCGCTGATCTGAGGTTTCAGGAGAAAAGATAAACACCGGGCTCATCTGGTGATTCGCCATGGCCTGGATATACCCCCCCCCTTCTTCAGGGGGCAGGTCCGGTACAATGGCGCCGGCCAAGCCGATCCCGGCCATTTTTTCTGCAAATCGATCCATGCCGTATTGATACAGGATATTGGCATAGCTCATGAACAGAAACGGAATGGAAAACTCCTCTGCCACCTGCTGTGCAAAATCAAAACATCTGCTGACAGTGGATCCGCCTTCCAATGCTTTCTGATTGGCCTTTAAAATCACAGGACCGTCTGCCATGGGTTCTGAAAACGGAATCTGCAGCTCCATCAGATCCACTCCGGCATCGACCATCTGCCGGACAATGTCATAGGCGTGTTCAAACGACGGGTACCCCATGACAATATGGGTCATCAGCAGGATATCCTTCTTTTTTTGCTGTTGCCGAATATATGATTCAAGCATGATCTTGATATTCCTTTGCCTTTTCAATAATAAACGCTTTCCACCCGGGGTCGTTTACAGCTTCCGCCACGGTAAAAATATCCTTGTCGCCTCTGCCGGACTGATTGATGATGATGCTGTCATCCCGTGACATCTGCGGAGCCTCTTTAAACGCCTGGGCAAATGCATGGGCCGATTCCAGAGCAGGGATAATGCCTTCTTTCTGCATGGTCAGTTTCAGGGCTGCCACCACGTCCTCATCTGTAGCACTTTCAAACCGTGCGGTTTTCTGGTCATGCATGGCAGACAGAATCGGAGAAACGCCCACATAATCCAGCCCGGCTGAAATGGAATGGGTTTCTTTCATCTGCCCGTCACCATCCTGAAGAAAATAGGTTTTATACCCCTGGGCAATGCCGCATCTGGCATCGGATGATTTCAGGCGGGAGGCATGCCTGCCGGAGTCAAGTCCCTTTCCACCGGCTTCCACCCCCACCAGCTCCACCGGATCTTTTAAAAATCCGGAAAACAGCCCCATGGCGTTGGACCCACCCCCCACGCAGGCGTACACCCGCCTGGGCAACTGCCCGTCAATCTCCAGAATCTGCTGGCGGGCTTCTTTGCCGATAATCGACTGAAAATAGGTTACCATTTCCGGAAACGGATGGGGGCCACAGGCCGTTCCCAGCACATAATGGGTGGTGTCCATATGGGTTACCCAGTCTCGAAAGGCTTCGTTGATGGCATCCTTTAAAATCCGTGTTCCGTCTGTAACCGGCACCACCTTTGCGCCCAGCTGCTCCATCCAGAACACATTGGGCCGCTGTCTGAGGACATCCACCTCTCCCATGTAAATGGTGCAGTCAAAACCAAACCTGGCAGCCATGGTGGCGGTGGCCACACCATGCTGACCGGCTCCGGTCTCTGCGATCACCCGTTTTTTACCCATGCGCTGGACAACCAGTCCCTGGCCCATGACGTTGTTGGCTTTGTGAGCACCGGTGTGATTCAGGTCCTCGCGCTTGATATAAATCTTTGCGCCACCCAGCTCCCGGGTCAGATTTTCAGCAAACGTCAGGGGAGTCGGTCGGCAGGAATACGAGCCCATCAGCTGTTCATATGCCTGCCAGAACTCCGGGTCTGTTTTGACCTGCTCAAACGCCGCTTCCAGTTCATCAAAGGTGGCCACCAGAATCTCCGGCAGAAATGCACCGCCATATGGCCCATAATATCCCCTGGTTTTCATCTATTTCTCTCCTGAATATGAATTTGTCCTGGTCTCTTCTGTTTTCAGTCCCATGGTCTGGGAAAAGGCAAAGGTATCTGTTCTGCAGTACAGCCGTGAAAACAGGGCTTCGGCTGTCCCTGGAAAATCCAGTTTCCGTTCCACCTCAAGAATGGGGGTGCCTGGTTCCAGTTCCAGCAGTATTGCAAGGGTTTCCGGCAGCAGGCAAACCGTGAAGGTCTGCCGCCCGGAATCGGGTTGAAGATAATACTGATCCTGTACCACCCTGGAAAGCGAACGGTTTTCAAAATCAATGCGATGGATGCCGGAAAACAGATCCGGGTGCAGAAAAAAGGTTTCAAACAGTACCGGCAGCGCGTTGACACGGGTCAACCGGGATAGAAAATAGGCTGCACGCCGATGAAATGGATTGGACGGATCATCAATATCCTGAAGCAGACACATGGGATCAACAACAGTGGACCGGGGTTGAATCCCCTTGGTTAAAAACGCCTGGGATGTGCCGGCAAACGAAAACAGATCAACCGGCTGATCCGGCTGCCGCACAAAGGTTCCCGATCCTCTTTTACGCTCCACCAGTCCCTTGCGGACCAGCACATCAATGGCCTGGCGGACCGTTGGTCGACCAATGCCATAAGTCCCGGCCATTACGGTTTCAGGCATCAATGCATCCCCTGGCTGATACCTGCCGGACCGGATCTGATCCATGAGAATCTGTGCCAGCTGGTGATACAGCGGCAGTGGTGATTCAGGATTCAGCATCGTCTTGTGCTTTTTTGGATTCATCGCTCATGACAGACACCTTACCTGAATCTGTTAAGTTGTCAAGACATATTTATTGTTTTTATCCCGATTCCGTCAGGGTACACACCGACGTGGTAAAGTCCTCTTTGTCCATGCGCTCCAGGCATTTCCAGCCGGCCTTGTTCAAAAAGCGGTCCACTGCATTTGCCTCCGGCTCAAACACAAAACAATAGACCACATCATCTGCTTTGAATTTCAGACCGTCTCGGACAGGCATCAGGTGATTGTTCCTGCGAATTGCCGCACAGATCAGGCCACTGCCGGAATACTCTGTAAAAAACGATGCGTCAACAGGCGCCACCAAAGGGTCTGCCGTGTGCTGCCATTTCTGCAGGCCCACCTGTTTTGCCGTAAAGCGCCGGTTCCAGGCGTCAACATCCACAGGACGGGCAAAAATCAGGGCAGTATCGGTTTTGTGGAGCATTTTCACGGTCAAGGAGATGGTATCGGTTTTTAAAACCGCGTACAGGGCAACAGATTTTGACTCTTCTTTCACCTTTTGAACAAACAGATAATTGACTTCATCATTGGCAGTCAGGGCCAATGCCCCCCTGCGGATGTCAATCTCTGCGCGCAGCAGATACCGGGCCCGAAGGCCGTTGCCATAAATCACCCGCGTGCAGTCTTTTTCAGCAGCCTGGCAATAATCTGCATTGGAATCGATGCAGATAACCTCCTGACCCTCCTCTTTGAACAGTTTTGCCACAGCCCGCGCCAGGGCATTGGCACCGAGAATGACCCAGCCCACCTGGCTGGGGCGGCGCAACCCCAGAAAACCCGCCACCATCCCACCGGTAAGACCTGCAAACACCACTGTCACTGCGATCACCAGAAAAACCAGTGCCCGCAGCTCATACCCTCCGGTCAGCCCTTTTTCCGTAAATGCCGCCGCAAAAAAAGAAGCCACCGCCGCAGCCACGATTCCCCTGGGACCAATCCATGCAATAAACCCCCGCTCTTTCCAGCTCAATCCGGAAAACGCGGTCCCTGCCAGCACAGCTGCCGGTCGAACCAGAAACATCAACACCAGGACAACACCCACAGCCGGCCAGCCCAGATCAACAACCTGTGACAGGCGCACATCTGCAGCCAGCAGCACAAACAGCATGCCGATAAGCAGAACTGTCAGCTCTTCTTTGAACTCCACCAGATCCCGCAACGCATAAGAACTGAAGTTACCAACGACAATGCCGGCCATGGTTACGGCAGCAATGCCGCTTTCATGAAGCATCAGGTTGCTGCATTGAAAAAGGGCCAATATCACTGCAAGGGTAAAAACGTTTTCCGTTCCTTCCGGAATCAGGCGGCGGATACGATAAAAAAACAACAGCGCCACGCCTGTGGCAGCACCGATTCCCGCTCCAAACCCAAGGCGGGAGATGACATGCCAGCTCCACACCAGGGGACTGCCGACCGCCGGACTCAAAGCCGCCTCAAGTGCCACCGTTGCCACAACTGCGCCAAGCGCATCAATCAATACGCCCTCAG
>JAABSK010000148.1 GCA_011390435.1 Desulfobacteraceae bacterium
ATTGCAATCCATAACATCCCGGAAGGCATCGCTGTTTCTGTTCCTATTTACTATGCCACTAAGAGCAGAAAAAAGGCCTTTGCCTATTCTTTTCTGTCGGGCCTGGCGGAACCCATCGGTGCGCTGGTAGGCTTTCTCCTGCTTCTTACTTTTTTTAATGACGCGTTCTTTGGCGTCACTTTTGCTGCTGTCGCAGGCATTATGGTCTATATCTCTCTGGATGAACTTTTGCCGACGGCCGAAGAATATGGGGAGCATCATATCGCCATTACTGGTTTGATTGCGGGAATGGCGGTAATGGCAGTCAGTCTGCTGCTGTTTGTCTGACACAGTCAATGCAGATGTAAAAAACAGGGTTGCTTTTTAAAAGCAATCAATATATTCTTATTTCGTATGTAACTGCGTTATTTCGTTACGCATGTGATATTTAATCAATTGCCGGGGTCGTCATCATGAATCAATCCAATCTTGAGCTTTTCAAGGAATTGAACCCGGAGACGCTGCAGAAAAAATTTCTCAATTCTCTGCTGAAAATCCAGAATGTTCAGCGCGGGTCCATATGGATCAAAAAAGGACAGACCTATCAGTGTATTGAAGCGGCCGGTGCCCATGCCGATGAAATCAAAGGCGTGAACCTGGATGTTCACCATCCCAGCATTGTGGGATGGGTGATTGAAAACAAAAAAATGACCGTGGCTGAAGTTCAGTCCGATCGGCGGCATTACAAGGAAGTGGAAGATACGTTTGATATCAAAAGCAGCCTGATTCTGTGCTTTCCGCTTTTTTTCCGGGACAAGAAAGTCTACGGCGCAGTTCAGATCATTGATACCACTCCGGAAAAAAGCCGGTTAAATCTGGATTCCGGATACCTGGAACAGCTCCAGAACCTGGTGGATATCTGTTCGATCGCCTTGAGCAATGCAATTTTGTACGCCACTGAAAAGAAAAAATTTTTAACCCTGAAGTCGGCTCTCAGCGAAAACAGAAGTGAAAACACCATCATCGGCCAGAGTCCCGGATTTCAAAAGTGTATCGAGCTGGTGAAAAGTTATGCGGTCACTGAATTTCATGTGCTGATTACCGGTGAGAGTGGAACCGGTAAAGAACTGGTTGCAGAAAAAATTCATCAGTCCAGTACCAGAAAGGATAAACCGTTTCTGGTGCAAAACTGCAGTGCTATCCCTGAAACCCTTCTGGAAAGCGAGTTGTTCGGATATAAAAAAGGGGCGTTTACCGGTGCATCCCAGGATAAAATGGGACTGTTTGAAGCGGCCAATGGCGGGACGGTGTTTCTGGATGAGATCGGAGACATGCCCATGAGCACCCAGGCCAGCCTGCTGCGGATTCTTCAGAAAAATGAGATCAAGCCGTTGGGGGAAACCATGGCACGGACCATTGATGTGCGAATCGTGGCCGCCACCAACAAGGACATCAAGCAGATGATCGGGGAAAATACCTTTCGCCAGGATCTGTTCTACCGGTTGTCTGTTTTGCCGGTCCATCTGCCGCCGCTCCGGGAACGGCAGGAGGATATTCCGCTGCTGGTCCGGCATTTTCTGGACAAAGAAGCGATTAAAGCCGGTGTTCTTGAAAAAAAAATATCAGCACAGGCCCTGCAGATGCTGGTATCCTATTCATGGCCGGGAAATATCCGGGAGCTGGAAAATCTCATCCGCTACCTGATCGTCACGGCAGAAGATGAATACATTACACCAGCCAACCTCCCCCTCCATGTCCGGAACCCGGGAAGCGGTCTTGATCCGTTTGGAAATCCTGTTCCGGAACACCAGGCAGGCCCGGACAATGATCAGGTGCATTTGTGCAGCATGACCTGGCCCCGGCTGGAAAAAGAATATGTCCGTGCCCTTTTAAGAAAAAACAACTGGAACATTACCTGGGCGTCAAAAATCGCCGGTGTCAACCGGTCCACCTTTGCCTCCCGAATGCGGAAGCTGGGGATCAGGCGGGATCCGCAGGCGGTTCATCCAGCAGACGCCGAACCGTGATTGCCAGGTCGGTCATGGAAAAGGGTTTCTGGATGAAACACACCCCTTTGTCCAGTACTCCCTGATGGGCAATGACATTGGCGGTGTAACCGGACATGAACATCAGTTTCATGTCCGGATGGAATTCCAGCAGTTTTTCAGCCAGATCCCTTCCGTTCATTTCCGGCATGACAACATCGGTCAGCACCAGATGAATGGGCGTGCGGCACTCTCTGGCAAGAGTCAGGGCTTTTGTGGGTGTGCCGGCCCCCAGCACGGTGTATCCTTTTTTCTCCAGTATTTTCCGGGTCATTTTTAAAATACCCGGTTCATCTTCCACCACCAGGATGGTTTCATGGCCGGACGGCGCTGTTGCCGGAGGAGAGAGGGGCACTGGTATTTCATCTGTATCTGGTGTGTGCCGCGGCAGATAAATGTTAAAAGTGGTGCCCCGGCCTGGTTCACTGTATACATTGACGAACCCGTTATTCTGCCGGACAATGCCGTAAACCGTTGCCAGGCCCAGTCCGGTTCCTTTTCCGGTATCTTTGGTGGTGAAAAAAGGCTCAAACAGATTGTCCAGGGTTTGTCTGTCCATGCCGCAGCCGTTGTCGCTGACTGTCAGCAGCACAAAATCGCCGGGAACAAATCCGGCATGCTGGGAACAATATCCAGCATCAAAGGTTTTCATGCCGGTTTCAATCACCATGCTGCCCACATCTGTGATGGCATCTCTGGCATTGACGCACAGGTTGGCCAGAATCTGGTCGATCTGGGAGGGATCCATTTTTACCGGCCATAAATCCTCAGCCGGTTCCCATACCAGCTGGATATTTTCACCGATCAGGCGCTGGAGCATGACCATCATGGGTTTGATGGTCTGGTTCAGGTCAAGGACTTTCGGGTCGATGATCTGTTTTCTGGCAAATGTGAGCAATTGTCTGGTCAGGTCTGCCGATCGCTGGGCAGCCAGCTGGATTTCCGTCAAATCCGACCGGAGAGAGGTGTCGTCTGCCACCTGGTCCAGCGCCATTTCCGCATGGCCCAGAATCACCCCCAGCATATTGTTGAAATCATGGGCCACCCCGCCGGCCAGCCGGCCGATGGATTCCATTTTCCGGGCCTGGTTCAGCTGAGCCACAAGGGTTTCATATTCTGCTTCAGCTTTTTTCCGTTCGGTGATATCCCTGAATTCAACCGTCCGGACCTGTTTGCCTTTGTACGGGATATTCCGGGCTTCAAGGCGGACGGGATATGATTCATTGTTTTTACGCAGCCCCATGGATTCATAAGGTTTTTCATATCCGGACCGGATATGTTCCATGACCTGTGGCCGGAACGACGGAGCAATCAGCAGCAGGCCGTCCATGCCGATCAATTCGTCAACCGTGTATCCGGTCATGTCAGACAGTCCCTGGTTGCATTCCAGGATGGCGCCCTGATCATGGATGGCAATTCCGCCAAATGAGGCATTGTGCAGGGCTTTAAACCGGGCTTCACTTTCCCGCAGGAGAAGTTCAGCCTGTTTGCGCTGGGTAATATCGTGGTAATTTCCCAGAAGTCCGTTGATATCCGGGTCATGAAACAGATTGGTGCCGGTGAATTCGATCCACCGGTACTGGCCGTCTTTGCATTGGTAACGGCATTCTGTGGTTTCGACAGCATCGGGTCTTTCGAGAAACTGGCTGAAAAATTCCTGCAGCGGCGGCACATCATCGGGATGGATGATGTCCCAGGTGCTTTTGCCTACCAGCTCTTCAGGTGTCCATCCGAACAGGCGTTCAACATTGGCACTTTTATATCGGTTGATACCGTGCTGATCCACAATGGCGATCACATCTCCGATATTGGCAATCATTTTGGTCAAAAGGGTCTGGTGTCGCCTGCTGTCGTCCATTGCTGTTTTCAGCCGGGCTTCACTCTGCCGCAGGGCTTCTTCAGCGCGTTTGCGCGACACCCTGTTGCGCATCAGCCATCCCAGCAGCGCTGTGGTCACCGGAAAAATGAGCATCACCGGCAGCCAGATATCTGCAAGCACCTGTTTTGCGACGGAAAACGGCAGCGCCAGCATCCATGCCAGCATGGCCAGGTGGACCACAATGCCAAGCGAATAGAGCTCCCTGATGGAAAGATCCATTTCCCGGTTGCGCCTGATGTGGCGCCAGGCAAGGCCGATGCTGCCGGATGTTACAATGACGCCAATTCCGGTCCAGACGCCGGCACCCCCCTGGTACAGGCGATATGCCCCGGTTACTGCCATTGCCAGAAGGGTTGGCAGGGTTCCGAAAAAAACACCGGAGATGCCCAGCAGCACTGACCGGGTATCAAACACAATCCCGGGCATAAACTGCCAGGGAGAGAGCATGATGGCAATGCCCACAGCACCCAGGGCCACGCCGGCACCGGTCTGCTGGAAACGGGTTTTTTGAATATGGGGCCGGTCGCCCAGGATATCGTATATCAGTCCCATGGCCAGCAGAAGGGCGGCATTGTTCACCAGCCCAATAACGGTTTCACCTGTCATGGCATCAAGACTCCAGGGGACGGTTCAGGGTATTTTCCAGAAATGAAAAGAGTGGACTGACAAGGGTTTCATCATCCTTGAATTTATTTTTAACCTCCAGAATGAGGTCCAGGGATGCAAAAAAAGCATCCACAACCTCTGGATCAAAATGGGTTTTGCGCCCCTCTTTGATGATGGCGCAGGATTTTTCCAGGGGAAAGGCTTTTTTATACGGGCGCTTGGATGACAAGGCATCAAACACATCTGCAATGGCGACAATCCGTCCCTCAAGCGGGATATCGGTTCCAGACAGGCCATTGGGGTAGCCGGAACCATCCCATTTTTCATGGTGGCTCAGGGCCACCCGTTCACCAAGCTTGATCACGTCGATGTCAGAGCCTTCAAGAATTTTAGCCCCCATGGTGGTGTGCTGTTTCATAACCTGCCATTCATCCGGGTCCAGTTTTGCAGGTTTCAGCAGAATCCGGTCCGGGATACCGATTTTTCCGATATCATGCATGGGAGTTGCGTACAGAATCATTTCCACGGTTTTTTCATCCATTCCCATCTGCCGGGCGATCACCGCTGAATAATGGCTCATGCGCTGAATGTGGGCTCCGGTGTCTTCATCCTTGTATTCAGCTGCCCGGGTCAGGCGGTAAATGGTTTCCAAGGAGATCTGTTTGACCCGCTTAAAGGCATCGGTCAATTCTCTGGTGCGATTTTCCACTTCAGATTCCAGAAGGGTCTGATAGTTCCGCATGTGGTCATTGTATGCTTTGACTTTTAACAGCGAGGAAACCCTTACACGGATTTCTGTCTTGTCTACGGGTTTGTTTAAAAAGTCATCCGCCCCTGCCTCAAGGGCTTTGACCCGGTCTTCAACAGACTGGAGCGCGGTCACCATGACAATGGGGATGATCTGTGTGTCCGGGTCAGATTTTAATTTCCGGGCCACGGTAAAGCCATCCATTTTGGGCATCATGACATCCAGAAGGATCAGGTCCACCTGTTCGGATTGTGCTTTTTCAAGGGCCTGCTGGCCGTCAGAGGCAAACTCAAGATCATATCCCAGGGGAAAAAGCATGGCCTCGATCAGCCGGAGGTTGCGCTCTTCATCGTCTACAACCAGTATTCTGGGGGTTGTTTTCATCTGTGTTCCTTTCAGGTCAACGCTCACGGGGACTGTCCAGCAGCAGGTGCGCGATCTTTTTTAAAAAATCCTGAAGGTGAAAGGGTTTTGAAATATAATCCTGACAGCCGGCTGCCATCATTTTTTCCCTGTCACCTGGCATTACATTGGCAGTAAGGGCAACCACTGCAATATTTTTTGTTGCGGCATCACATTTGATCTGCTGTGTTGCTGCGATCCCATCCATTACCGGCAGCTGCATATCCATCAGAATCAGGTCGGGCCGGTGTTCTTTTGCCAGGATTACTCCCTGCTGACCGTCTGTGGCGGTAATGGTGGTATACCCCTTGTACTCAAGAATATCACGGAAGAGCTTCAGGTTCTGGGGGTCATCTTCAACAATGAGGATGGTTTTTTGCTGTATCTCATTCATTGGAACACCTTGGGTTTTAATCACTGCATATTAATCAGGAGTTGAATCAGTTTCCCGGGTTACCGGAATTTTAAAGGTAAAGGCAGAACCACAGTCTTTTCCATCGCTTTCCAGGTACAGAATTCCGCCGTGAAGTTCAATCAGGTCTCGGCTCAACGGCAATCCCAGTCCGGTTCCAGGGCTCTTGCCCTGCCGGGTTCCGCTGGCCTGGTAAAAGGGTTCAAAAATTTTTTTCTGATCTTCGAACGCAACTCCGATACCTGTATCTTTAACAGATATGGCAAGAAAATCAATATGAGAGCCTTTTTTCCTTTTCAATTCCGCTGACACACAGATCGACCCACCGTCAGGGGTGAATTTTGCCGCATTGGACAAAAGGTTGTACATCACCTGCTTGAGCTTGCGTTCATCTGCTGTAACTTTAAGGGTTTCAACATCGTTTGATATTTTTGTTTCCAGCTGGATCTGGTGCCGCATGGATTTTTCCTTGATCATGTTGAGACTGTTCAGGATCAGATCAGATACTGTAATGGTTGACAGCTCAAGTTCCATTTTGCCGGCTTCCACTTTTGCCAGGTCCAGAATATCGTTGATCAGCGCCAAAAGGTGCAGGCCGCTTTCCAGAATGTCATCGATATAGTCTTTTTGTTTGTCGGTCAGGGGGCCGAAATACTGTTCCTTGAGCACGTCAGAAAATCCAATGATGGCGTTCAGAGGGGTTCGAAGTTCATGGGACATGCTGGCCAGAAAATCGGATTTTGCACTGTTGGCCCGTTCTGCAGATTCTTTTGCCTGCCTGAGGGCTTCCTCATATTCCAGGAGCTTGGTGATGTCTTCCTTGATGGCCACAAAGCTTGAAATTTCACCCTTTTCATCTAAAATGGGTGAAATTGATGCC
>JAABSK010000149.1 GCA_011390435.1 Desulfobacteraceae bacterium
AATGATTTCATGGTGATTTTTCCTTAATTCACATAGAGGTTGGAGTTGACGATTTCCCCTTTGATTGACGTGGCGGCAGCTGTTGCCGGACTCATCAGGTGTACCATGCCGCCCTTGCCCATCCGACCGTTGAAGTTCCGGTTGGTGGTGGCGGCAGCCACTTCACCAGGAGCCAGAACACCGTTGCTCATTCCCAGACAGGCGCCGCATGTGGGATTGGTCACGCAAAATCCTGCATCCATGAAAATTTGAATAATCCCTTCTTCCAGGGCCATGGAAAAGATCCGGGGAGTGGCAGGCGAAACAATCCCCCGGACATGGGCGCTGATTTTCCGGCCTTTGAGTACGCTGGCGGCAATCCGCAGATCCTCCAGCCGGCCATTGGTACACGAACCAATATAGACCTGATCCACCCGGGTTCCTGCCATTTCAGCCACTGGCCTGACATTGTCCGGCTTGTATCCATACGTTGTCAACGGACATAAATCACTTACATCAATGGTTCTGGTTTGTTCATATTCAGCATCCCTGTCAGAGGCAAAAACAGCAAACGCTTCCAGGGCAGCTGTTTTGCTGTCATATTCATCCTTGATAAAAGGCCACAGATAATCAACCGTTGTCATGTCCGGCAGACAGATCCCACTGGTGGCTCCGGCTTCAACCGCCATATTGGACAGGGTCATCCGCTGGTCCATGGTCATCTCGTCCACCACATTTCCGCCAAATTCAATGACCATATTGGTGGCACCGTTTACGGTGAGTTCCTGGATCACTTTCAAAATAATATCCTTGGCATACACGCCCGGCCGCAGGGTGCCGACAATGTCAATCCGGTAGGTCTTCGGCGTCTTGAAAGTACACACCCCTTTTAAGATGCCCACCTCAAGGTCTGTGGTACCGACGCCTGCGGCAAATGCACCAAATGCCCCATGGGTACAGGTATGAGAGTCTCCCATAATAATGGTGAATCCCGGACGGACAAATCCTTTTTCAGGAAAAATGGCATGGCACACCCCATTGCGGCCGATGTCAAAAAAATCCTTGATCCCGTGACGGATGGCCCAGTCTCTCAGAATTTTTCCCTGCAAAGCGGTTTTAGAATCCTTTGCCGGCGTCACATGATCAATCACCGCCTTGATTTTGTCCGGATCAAATACCCGGTCCTTGTTTCTGGCCACCAGATCCTGGATAGCAGTAGGGGTTGTGATTTCATGGCAGAATACCCGGTCCAGCTTTAATACACTGACATCGCCGAACGGCTCATCCACCAGGTGCGCCTCAAAAATTTTTTCTGCAATGGTTTTTCCCATCTTTTTCTCCAACTGTTATGATGTTTTGTCCCCGAAATAATCTTCACCATCTGCCGGTGTCACCACCCAATAGGCCTGAAACACTGACTCAGCCCTGTTTTTGATCACATGGGGAATCTGCGAAAAAAATGAAACACAATCCCCTTTGTTCAGCACATGGGTTTCCTGTCCGTATATCAACTGGGCAGATCCCTGCACCACAATGCCCAGCTCCCTTCCCAGATGGCCGTCACTTTCATTTCCCCGCTGCTGGCCCGGTGCAAGTTCCAGAAAAAATGCAGAAAAAGAATGATTCCCCCTGGCCTGGCTTTTGCCGCACAGGGTTTCATATTTAAATCCTTTCCTGCGGTAAATTTTCCGCTGGTCCTGCCGGACAATTTCCACCCGCGCGCTGGTCTCGTAATCTCTGAAAAACTTTCCCGGAGAAACACCGTATACGTCCAGTACCTGCAGCAGCGTGTCCAATGACGGGGAGATCCGGTTTCTCTCAATCTGCGACAGCAGACTGGAACTGACCCCGGCCTTTGCCGCCACATCCTTGATCGTCAAGTGCCGGGTATTTCTGATGGCCCTGAGAAGGGCACCCAATTGTGGTTTCATATGTCCAAATATTTAAGTATAATTAATTAATATTTAATAATACTTAAACAAATCTGATTGTCAACCCCTTATGATTTAATTTTTTCTTGACAGTTTGATCTGCGATCCAATACATAGCCTTCAAGGAGATAATACAGACGATGCCCCAAAACCAGCGCGCTTTAGAATCAAAGCAACCCCACGAGGCAAAC
Source organism: Desulfobacteraceae bacterium (assembly GCA_011390435.1). Next base: position 2,102 of record JAABSK010000149.1, read on the forward strand.
ACCCGGAATCTGCTGATCGCCAAAATCGCTCTGTTCCTGAACTATCTGAGCAAAACCGACCATGAAAAACTGCTCGGTGAGATGGCAAAATTTGAAAATCCCTCCCAGATTGATGTCCTGAAAATCATGCGGGCCAAAAACTATGTGACACAGCAGGAGATCCTTCTCCTGAAAAAAACCTGCCTGGGATTTGCCAGGGCTCAGACAGACAACCGATTTGGTGCCCTGTGCATTGAATTTGGTTTTTTAACCCAGAGCAACCTGGACCTGGCCCTGGAAGAGCAGGCAAAACTGCTCCAATCCGGAAAACCGATCATGCTTGGCGACCTGCTGGTGGACGCCGGCATGCTGTCCAAACGCCAGAAAAACCTGGTGCTGCAAAAACAGAAACTGGAAACTGGCGGAAAAAAAAGCTGCCCAGAGGAACCGGACACGATGCAGATGCGGGAAATCCGGGAAAAACAGATCATCCTCCTGGTGCAGCATGACGGCTTAAAAGCGTTTCTCCTGAAAACCGACCAGTTCTCAAATGAAATGCCACTGGAAGATTTAAAATTCTTCCTGGAAAAACATGGCATTATTTATGGCGTAAAAGAAGATGATCAGTTGACGCACTTTTTGCAGATGATGCAATACCATAAGACCCCGTTTGAAGTGGCATGCGGCCTGGCAGCCGTTGACGGAACAGATGCCCGGATCACCTATCTGTTTGAGCAGGACTACCTTAAAGCCGGAAGCTTTTCTGCCGACGGTTCCATTGATTTCAAGGACAGGGGAAAGATTCCTTTTGTCAAGCAAGGGGATATCATTGCTGAAAAAATTCTCCCACAGGAGGGGAAAAACGGCGTCAACATCTATGGAGATGTTGTTTCAGGAGCAGAACCCCGCGACCTGGATTTCATCCTTGGAAAAAATGTTTCCCTGTCCAGCGACCGGCTCAGGGTTGTTTCAGATGTGGAAGGCAACCCCAAAGTGATGGCAGACGGTGAAATCTCCGTCAATGATGCCTATTTCATCGACGGAGATGTAGATTACACCACCGGCCACGTTAAATTTGATAAAAACGTATTTATCTCAGGCTCGATTAAAAGCGGTTTCCGGGTGGAAGCCATTGATGTGGTTGCCAAAACCATTGACGGTGGCATTGTCTGTGCCCAGGGAAACGTGTTTGTCCAGAACGGCATCACCGAGTCTTCCATCCAGGCCAAGGGGAATATTACGGCTGGATTTCTTCACCGCTCAAAGGCTGCCTGCATGGGAAACATGAAAGTTGCAAAGGAAATTGCCGACACTGCCATCGCAATCGAAGGCACCCTTGAGATCACCAGGGGAAGAATGGTCTCCTCGTCTGTGACAGCCAAAGGCGGCGTGAAAATATACCATGTCGGATCTGAACGGGCAAAACCGTCCGCCATTACCGTGGGGATCTCCATCTACTTTGAAAAAGAGATCCAGAAATTAGATGCGGATATTGAGCGGCACCAGAATCTTCTGGAACAAAAAACCATGGACAAAACCCGGATGGAAAGCGAACTGAAGACCATCGATCAAAACCTGTCAGAATATCACAAATCCAGAGACCGAACTCGTGCCATGATGGATCAGATGCAGCAGATACCTGGAAAAAACGCAGACGACCGACGAGAACTTTTCCAGAAAAGCCTTGCCGAGACAGAGCAGACCATTCAGGAGCTGACCGCCCGGAAAGTATTTCTTGACGCCCAGGTGAAAAAAAATCAAATCGCCATTGATCGCAGCGCAGCAGTCGTCAAAACCAGCATGACTGAGAAATTCAGCCTCAAGCGGCTGAACCGGAAAAATCCGCCCAAACCCATTGTGGATATCGGAGGAAAGGCACTTGCCGGAACCCGGATGTATGGACGGCACGCCCGCCTGATCCTGCATCATGACATCTCCCGTTCCCGGATCATGGAAATGGCTGTTGGCAGCCAGGAAGGGGCAAAAAAACACTGGGAAATGATTGTCAGCCCCATGTAAGCCCCATCATTTTTTGTGGAACTGCAGTTTTCCCATGGACTGGTACTGGGTCAGCACCTTGACAGCCTTTGATTCGTCTGCCGCTGAAATATCCAGTTGATGCACAATCCGGTCGGTATAGGCAGTATCAACAATACGGACCAGATACGGAGAGATCAGATTCATCAGCGTATCATTGACATCATAGCCCAGTTCAACGCAAAAGGCGGTTGCCCGTAACTGTTTTACCGGTTTTTTCTGATCAATGGCCGCCTGAACCGATGCACTGTATGCAGCCATCAATCCGCGGATTCCCAGTTTGATCCCGCCAAAATGACGGGTCACCACAGCCGCGACATGGACCAGCCTGTTTTTCTGCAGTGTGGTGAGCATGGGAACGCCTGCCGTTCCCGTCGGTTCTCCTGCATCTGAACTGTGGCACATCCGGCCGTCATCACCAATCACATAGGCCCAGCAGTTGTGGGTAGCGGTTTTATTTTCTTTGGATACCCGGGAAATAAAATCTTTTGCCGCATCAACTGTTGCAACCGGCGCAAGGGTGCAGATAAAAACAGAACGTCTGATTTTCAGGGTGGATACCCGTGGTTTGTCAATCGAATAAAAAGTCATCTGCCTGCCAAAATGATTCCCAGTGTTCACATTTTATTATACAATGCATATAATATAAATCAGGTGAAAAGAAAAGCGAGTGCACAGAGGGGCTGCAGGATATGGATCAATTGACTTATCTGGATAACGGGGCAACCTCCTTTCCCAAACCGGAAAGCGTATACCTTTTTATGGATCAATTTTACCGCAGCCACGGGGTCAGCCCGGGCCGCTCTGGATATGACCTGTCCATTGAAACCGAACAGGTTGTCGAGGATACGCGCAAGGCACTCACCACTCTTTTTAACGGTACCGATCCCAACCGGCTGATTTTTTCATCCAATGCCACCGACGCCCTGAATCTGGCCATTTCAGGCCTGCTGCGCCCCAATGACCATGTCATTACCACCCGCCTTGAGCACAATGCCGTCCTAAGGCCTCTCTATCACCACGCAATGGACCATAACGTGGTGCTGGATCATGTCCGGTTTGATGAAAACGGATTTTTAGATCCAGAAGAATTTCTCCCGCTGTTCCGGCCAGCCACCCGGATGGTGGTGGTGAATCATGCATCCAATGTCCTTGGAACAATCCAGCCGGTCAAAGAGATCGGCAGGATGTGCCGGGAAAGAGATGTCATTTTTATGGTGGATGCCTCCCAGAGCGCCGGAAAAATCGCCATTGATGTTCAAGAAATGAACATTGATGTCCTGGTGTTTACCGGACACAAATCCCTTTTCGGGCCCACTGGGTCCGGGGGAATGTATGTGGGAAAAAACATCCATATCCGCCATACACGGGCCGGAGGAACAGGGGTGCGATCCGCGGATCTCCATCACCTGGAAGACTATCCATTCCGCATGGAATATGGCACGCTGAACGTTTTGGGGATTGCAGGCCTTTTTGCCGGAGTAAAATGGGTTGTTGAAAAAGGAATCCAGCAGATTCATGCCCATGAGATGAAACTGGTCCAGCGGCTGCAGGATGGCTTGAGCACCACTGACAATGTAAGGCTCTATTGTGCAGATCATCTGGACCATCACATTGGCATTCTCAGTTTCAGTATCAACGGAATTTCACCGGAAAATACCGGCACTCTGCTGGACGGTGCCTACAACATTGCCTGCCGGACCGGACTGCACTGCGCACCACTGGTGCATCAGCAACTGGGCACAGATACGATCGGCGGAACCGTTCGAATCAGCGTTGGCCCCTTCAACACCATCACGCACATTGATTCGGCCGTCAAAGCGGTCCAGGAGATTGCCAGGGACTTTGGCAGAAAATCAGAAAGGAGCGACCATGGAACACCTGCGGACGCAGGCCATTGAAGCGGCAGCCTATTTAAAACAGGCGATCGACAGGCAACCGGATGCCGGCGTGCTGGCTGGAACCGGTCTTTCAGACACCCTGACAGCACTGGACATCACCCACCGTTTTCCATATGAAACCATTCCTCACTTTCCCGTGTCCACTGTGGAAAGCCACAAAGGGCAGTTGTGTTTCGGAACCATTGCAGACCGGTTTATCATGATGCTGCAGGGCCGGTTTCACCTTTACGAAGGGTATTCTCCCTCCCAGGTGACCTTTCCGGTACGGGTGATGCAGGAGATGGGGGTTCAGACCCTGATCCTGAGCAATGCTGCCGGCGGTGTCAATCTTGATTTTACAGCCGGCGATATCATGATCATCCACGATCATATCAATCTCACCGGGAAAAACCCGCTGACCGGCCCCAATGAAGATGACTGGGGGGTAAGGTTTCCTGACATGACACAGGTCTACAGTCCCGGGTTGATCCAGCTGGCCCATGCAGCAGCAGCCCAGGAAAACATCTGCATCCAGAAGGGCGTCTATGCCGGGCTGACCGGTCCCAGCCTTGAGACACCGGCTGAAACCCGGTTCCTCAAGGCTGTCGGCTGCGATGCTGTCGGGTTTTCAACGGTTATGGAAGCCATTGCCGGGGTTCATGCCGGCATGGACATTCTGGGAGTATCCATGATCACCAATATCAATAACCCGGATGCTCCGGAAAAAACCACGCTGGACAGCGTGCTTGAAACCGCACAGAAGGCATCCATCCCCTTTGGCCGACTGCTTGGCGCTGTTCTCTCCCGGATTTAAGCCGTCAACAGATTGACCACCTGGCTGGCAATCATCAGGCCGAAA
>JAABSK010000150.1 GCA_011390435.1 Desulfobacteraceae bacterium
TGGGCGTGGAAATTCTTGAACGCAACAAGCTGAAAAACTCTGTTATCAAAAACATTGTGCAATATCACCATGCCCCTCTGTATGACACTGAAGAACGCTGTTATCCAACAGACAAACCCCATTCAATGGTGCCGCTTTATGTCCGGATCTGCAAGCTGGCAGACATCTATGATGCCATGACGTCCAAACGAAGCTATAAAGAGGCCTTTAACCCCATCAATGTGGTGACCCAGATTTTCCGGACCTATGCAAAAAAAGACCGGATGCTGCAATATGTGCTGCACGCTTTTGTCAAAAGCATCGGCATTTATCCTCCCGGCAGTATTGTGTATCTGATAAACGGGCAGATGGCCTATGTCCTGGAAAGCGACGGTCCGATTGTCATGCCGTTTACCGATGAAAAAGCGACCACATTGCGCCACATGCCAGATCCCTTGAAACTGGACGCACCTGAACTTGATCCGGCAAAACGGATCGACGGCAGTCGAAGCGTGAAATCGCCAAAGGATGTCAATACTCTATTGCCCGCATACATAAAAAAAATACTGGTAAATGCCTCTGTTCAACAGATGGAGCCTGACCGGATAAGATCGGCATGAAAACAGAATTGATCCATATTGAACCATTGAAACCATTGAAGCGATAAACAATGAGCAAAAGAAAGGACAGCAGATGATCAGAGCAAATGAAAATTACCGTAAATTAAAAGCCTCTTACCTGTTTTCAGACATTGCAAAACGGGTCACGGCATTTCAGGAGAAAAACCCGGACGCACACATTATCCGTCTGGGGATTGGAGATGTTACACGGGCCCTGGTTCCGGCAGTGATCCGGGGATTCCACGATGGCGTGGACGAAATGGCCAATGACGCCACCTTCAGGGGATACGGCCCGGAACAGGGGTATGATTTTCTTCGTCAGACCATTGCCCGGCATGATTTTCAGGACCATGGAGCGGATGTGCAGGCGGATGAGATTTTTGTCAGTGACGGCGCCAAGTGCGATACCGGTAATTTTCAGGAACTGTTTGCCACAGATATTGTTGTGGCCATTCCAGATCCGGTGTATCCGGTGTACCTGGATACCAACGTGATGGCCGGCCGTACCGGTGAGAACAGGGATGGACGGTATCAGGGCATTGTTTATCTGGATTGTGTGAAAGAAAACAACTTCATGCCGCAGCTTCCTGAAAAACCCGTGGATCTGATTTATTTGTGCTTTCCCAACAATCCCACTGGAACCACAGCCACCAGGGATGAATTGAAACAGTGGGTGGCCTACGCCAGAGAACACAAGGCATTGATATTGTTTGATGCAGCATATGAAGCGTTTATCCGGGATGATTCCCTTCCCAGGTCCATTTATGAGATTGAAGGTGCCCGGTCTGTTGCCGTGGAGTTCAGGAGTTTTTCAAAAACCGCTGGATTTACCGGTACCCGATGCGGGTATACAGTGGTGCCCAAAGAGTGCATGATCTTTGATGACACCGGCGGCAGGGTATCGCTGCACGCCATGTGGACCCGGCGTCACACCACCAAGTTCAATGGGGTGTCCTACCCGGTTCAGAAAGCAGCCCAGGCAGTATATTCCCCTGAAGGCAAAATTCAGGTGAAAGCTGAAATCGACTATTACCTGAACAACGCGGATATTATCTGCCAGACCATGTCGGGCCTGGGATTTTCTCATGTTGGAGGAGAAAATTCCCCTTATATCTGGATTGACGGCAATGGCCGGGATTCCTGGGAGTTTTTTGATCTCCTGCTGAACAAGGCGTCTGTTGTCTGTACGCCTGGCGGCGGGTTCGGGCGGTGCGGTGACCGATATATCCGTATCAGTGCGTTTAACAGTGTTGAAAATGTAAAAACCGCTATGGAGCGGTTGAAAAAGGCATTGACGTGATCACCCCGTTCTTTGATGTAAAATCCCTGGAAGCGGTTCTCTCCCTGACCGATCAATTTTCACCAATGGACTCAGAAACCATTTCCGTGGAAAATGCATTTTCACGGGTCCTGTCCTGTGATATTGCCGCATCTGCAGACATGCCCGGGTTTCGCAGGGCCACCATGGACGGGTATGCAGTTGCAGCCGCTTCCACATTCGGGGCATCTGAATCCAGTCCGGCATGGCTGACGATCACCGGAACCGTTTCCATGGGTGAGATTCCGGATTTTAAACTGGCGCCGGGTTCGGCAGCCCGGATTTCCACCGGCGGCATGCTGCCCAAAGGAGCGGACAGTGTGGTCATGATCGAACATACAGATCTGGTTGATGAAGGATCTGTTGAAATCTACAAGAGTGTCGCGCCGCTGCAGCATGTCATTGATGCGTCGGAAGATTTTGCCAAAGGTGAGACTGTTCTGTCCCGGGGACGGTTTATCCGGCCTCAGGAGCAGGGGCTGCTGGCTGGCATGGGGTTTGACCGGGTGGATGTTTTTCGCAGACCCCGGGTGGGGATCATCTCCACCGGCGATGAAATTATTCCCATCACAGAAACCGCAGGTCCTGGAAAAATCCGGGATATCAACTCCTATGCCCTGGCCGGATTTGTGGAAGAGGCGCATGCGGTTCCGGTATGTTACGGGATTGTCGCTGATGACCGGTCTGCTGTGGAACAGGCCATTCAACGCGCACTGGCGGAAACCGATATGGTGCTGGTGTCTGGCGGCAGCTCTGTGGGGGCAAAGGACTACACCCTTGATGTGCTGTCACAGCTGACCGATGCCAGAATCCTGGTCCATGGCATTGCGGTCAGCCCTGGAAAACCGACCATTCTGGCTGGAATCCAGAACAAGATGGTGTGGGGGCTGCCGGGTCAGGTGGTTTCCGCCATGGTGGTGTTCAAGGTGGTGGTGGCACCGTTTCTGGACCGCATCAAGGGGCTGGACGGTGCGGTGCCGGCTGTAACCATTCACGGTCAACTGACCCGGAATATTGCGTCTGCCCAGGGCAGACGCGATTTTGTGCGGGTGATGCTGGAAAAAGCGCCGGGCGGTTACCGGGTCAAACCGGTTCTGGGCAAGTCCGGACTGATCAAAACCATGATTTATGCCGACGGGCTGCTGGAGATCGGTGAGGATGTGGAAGGTCTTGAAAAAGGCCGCACTGTCGAGGTGATTCTGTTATGATAGAACGTACAGGAGAAGAGAGCTGAACCATGAATGTGAAACGCAACGTATACCTGGAAATGAAAGATATCATCGAGGCCAGGCAGATTCTTTTTGATCATTTTGGCGCGTATGAAACCCGGACAGAAGCGGTGGATGTGGTAAACGCACTCGGACGGGTTCTGGCCGGGCCGGCCATTGCTGCAATCTCATCTCCCAATTTCCATGCAGCAGCAATGGATGGCATTGCTGTGGCGGCCGGAAATACGTTCGGAGCCAGTGACGATGCGCCGGTTACCCTGGTTCCGGAACAAACCGCCTTCTGGATCAATACCGGGCATGCCATGCCTGCCGGCACCAATGCCGTCATCATGATCGAGCATCTGAACATTCAGGATGATCATACCATTCAGATTGAAGCGCCGGTATTTCCCTGGCAGAATGTACGGAAAATGGGTGAAGATATCGTGGCAACGGAATTGCTGTTTCCCCGTGGTCATCGGATCACAGCGTATTCCATGGGGGCGCTGCTGTCCGGCGGTATTTTCAGGGTCAAGGTTCATCAGCTGCCACGGGTATTGATTGTTCCCACAGGTTCTGAGCTGGTCCAGTGGCACCAGGTCACGCCTGACCAGATGATGCCCGGTGATGTGATTGAGTCAAACTCCCATGTCCTGGGGGCGTTATGCCGGGATCATGGCGCTCAATTTGATATTCACCCCATGCTCAGGGATGACCTGGGCACGATTGAAGCTTCCATTCAGGCAGCAGCACAGAAAAAGTATGACATGATCTGTATCATTGGCGGGTCATCTGCCGGATCTGCGGATTTTGCCAAGCCGGTTATCCAGAATCTGGGAGAACTGTATGTCCACGGGGTGACCATGATGCCGGGAAAACCGGTCATGTTCGGAAAAATATCCGGCATTCCCGTGTTTGGGATACCAGGATATCCAGTGTCTGCCATTGTGGCTTTTGAGCAGTTTGCCGGGCCGCTGCTGCTCAATATGCAGAAACAGCCGCCCCGGGAACAGATTGAGCTGGATGTCAGTCCTGCCAGAAACATGGCATCCAAGCTGGGCCAGGTGGAGTTTCTGCGGGTGAAGCTTGGATCGGTGGATGGACGGCTTGTGGCGTCTGCACTGCCCAGAGGGGCCGGGAATATCACCACCCTGACCGAAGCTGATGCCGTGATCCAGATTCCCAAAACCGCTGAAGGTATCATGGAAAACCAGACGGTAAAGGCCACACTGCTCCGGACACGCGCTGCCATTGACAATACTATTGTGGTCACCGGTTCCCACGATAATACACTGGACCTGCTGGCTGATCATATCAAGCAGATTGATGGTCGCGTCAGCCTGTCTTCCAGCCACGTGGGGAGCATGGGCGGGTTGATGGCCCTTAAAAAAGGAGCCTGCCACATGGCTGGCGCCCACCTGCTGGATCCGTCTGACGGCAGTTACAATATTTCATATGTCCAAAAATATCTGCCAGACCAGAAAGTGGTGCTGATCAATCTGGTGCTGCGGGACCAGGGACTGATTGTCTTGAAAAACAACCCCAAAAAAATTCAATCCATCAAGGATTTAAAAGAGCGGAATCTGACATTCATCAATCGCCAGCCAGGTTCTGGTACACGGATATTGCTGGATTACAAGCTTGGCATCCTGGGGATATCGCCTGACGAAATTCGCGGGTATGAAACCGATGAATATACCCATATGTCGGTGGCGGTTGCCGTACTTTCCGGCCGGGCAGACGCGGGCCTTGGGATTCATGCCGCAGCCAGGGCGCTGGACCTTGATTTTGTCCCGGTGGTGACGGAATCCTATGATCTGGTCATTCCGGAGCGGTTCATGAACACACAAAAAATTCAGGTGCTTTTGAAAACCATTCAGATGAGAGCATTTCAAGACCGGGTGAATGCCCTTGGCGGGTACAGCACGCAGTATACCGGCAAACAGATTCTGTAACAAAAAAGCGGCAGGCCATGTCATCAAGGACATGGTCTGCCGCTGAAAGATAAAACTTAGGAATAACGATTATTTGATCGGATTGATTTCAACTCTCCGGTTCAATGCTCTGCCCTGGTCAGTGTCATTGGATGCAGTGGGTTTGCTGAAGCCGTAACCTTTTGTGGTGATGCGGCTTGAAGCGATTCCTTCTGATACCAGGTATGCTTTTACAGCAGCAGCGCGTCTTTCAGACAGGTCCTGATTGTATTCTCTGGTTCCGATGTTGTCACAATGGCCCTGAAGTTCTACTTTCATGCCGGGATTTTGTTCAAGCACGGACACGACGCTGAACAGCATGGGCTGAGCAACTGCGCGGATGGTGGCTTTGTCAAAATCAAACAGGACATTGTCCAGAACCCAGCAACCAGCTCGGTTGACCCTTGCACCGATCGGCGTTCCAGGGCATTTGTCCATGTCATCTGTAACCCCGTCTTTGTCAGTATCCATCTTTACAGCCGGAGCAGCAGGGGCAGCCCCTTTTTTCTGGAGGAAGGCATTTTCAACAAAATTGGCCATGCCGCTGCTGGTAAGAAGATCTTCAGCATTGGCAGCAAATCCGCAGCCACCGATGCCGGCAACTTCTTTTAACAGCGCTTTTCCAGATTCAGATGCGCCCACATGAATGGTGTAAAAGCAAATGGCATCGCCATACATGCCTTTGAGGCGTTTGGCAGCGTCCAGTACATCCCGGGGCAGGTCTTTTCCATCGCTGACAATCACAACGGCATTTTGACCTGGAAGCCCTTTCAGATCCTGTCCGGCAGCGTCAAGACCGGCATTGATCGGGCTGAAACCGCCGGCTTTGGAAATTTTTGCAAACTGATTTCCAAGGGCGGCTGTGTTGTATTTTTCCATACCGTAAAACAATTCAGTCTCTTTTTTTGATATGCTGGGATCATGGCCAAAGGATCGAAGCCCTGCGGTTTGGCCCAGTTCAGGAATGGTCTGGTTCATGCGGATGACAACTTCCCTGGCGGTTTCGAAAGTGCCATCCATTGCCAGAGATCCGGATGCGTCGAATAGAATCAGAAAATTATCCACTTTTGATGCATACTGGCCTGAATCGAACTGTACCGCTTCGAACGGCGGAAGCGGGGCCTGTTTGGTTGCACATCCAAAAGAAAAAAGAATGGCAAAAATGACGAACAAACTTTTACTTAAAAGTCTCATGTCTTATAGCTCCTTTTTTAAAATTTCGTTATTTGATGGTGGTTGCACATCGATCGCCAACCTGAATGGACTTTCCTAACTTTTTACATAAAAAATCGTCTGAAATCAACCTTTGTTTATAAAAACTGTTTTTCCCGGCTGATTTTCCGGGGCTGCCGCGGCTGATTAATACCTTGCAATTTGGGCACAGGGATTATATATGATGGCCAGTTGTTAATCACGGTTCGATCTTAAGCAGAAAGACAGAAAATGGAATTATATCAAGGAATTGTCCTTGGCATTTTACAGGGACTGACAGAATTTTTACCAGTAAGCAGTTCCGGTCATCTGGTGCTTGGGCAGATTTTTTTCGGCATGACCGAGTCTCAGCTTGATTTTGATATCAGCGTCCATGTGGGGACCCTTCTGGCGGTTCTGGTGGTGTATTTTGCAGATATCCGGTCGATGCTGTCAGCGGTGTTCCGGCTTCCGGCAAAGGTCACCTCCTTTTCCTCTGCCCAAAAGCTGTTCCGGGAAGAAAAGGAGATCCGGCTGGCAGGCTGTATCCTG
>JAABSK010000151.1 GCA_011390435.1 Desulfobacteraceae bacterium
TGCCCCATACGCTTGCGACGATCTCCACCTGTCTGAGGGATGGACGGGAAGTCCTCGAAATCGAAGATGCCGCATTTTAGGCACCATCTCCTCTCCCGGTGTTGTTGAACCGGGAGAGGAGATCTGTTTTTTCAGTTAATATTGATATTTCAATATTTTTTCATGTCCTGATTCTGTGTCATTGATATAACTGGCTGGATTCCAAGATAATTTTTTTTTATTTATCTGTGGCATGATACTTGTTTGGTAGCAGGTATTGATATCGATCAATCACAATCGATCAGCAACATCACCCATAACAGACGGAGGAGCAGAATGGATAAAATCAACTATGACGGAAGGGTTGCCATTGTCACAGGTGCCGGCCAGGGAATCGGAAGAATGTATGCACTGGAGCTGGCCCGGCGCGGGGCAAAAGTCGTGGTCAATGACCTTGGGGTTTCCAGAGACGGGGCAGGCGCAGATACATCTGCTGCTGACAAGGTAGTGGATCAGATTGTGGCTGATGGTGGACAGGCAGTTGCCAACTATGATTCCGTTGCCACCATGGCCGGAGGAGAGAATATCGTGAAAACGGCCATGGATGCCTATGGCAAGGTGGATATTCTGATCAACAATGCCGGTATTCTGCGGGATAAATCCTTTATGAAGATGACAGAAGATGAGTGGGATCTGATCATGAATGTCCATTTGAAAGGGGCCTTCTGTGTCACCCAGCCGGCCATCAAGGTTATGAAAGACAACAATTACGGCAGGATCGTGTTTACTGCATCCACATCCGGGCTGTACGGCAATTTCGGTCAGACAAACTATGGTGCCGCAAAAATGGGGCTTGTGGGCATCATGAATACGTTGAAGCTGGAAATCTCTAAATACGACATCAAAGTCAATACCATTGCACCGACAGCATGGTCCAGAATGACGGCTGATCTGTTTCCGCCGGAATATGAAGAAAAAATGAGTCCCCAGTTCAATGAACCCATGACCCTGTACCTGTGTTCGGAAGAAAACCAGATTACCGGTCAGATTTTTGCCATGGGTGCTGGATGGTATGCCCGCACAGCAGTTGTTTCCGGAGACGGAATTTGCATCGGCGATGCCAAAAGACCCATCAGTGTGGAAGAAATCCGGGATAATTTTGAAGCAATTTCAGATCTGTCCAATCCCAAAGAACATGACAGCGGCATGAGCATTTTCAGTTATATGCTGCCCCTGCTTAAGTAAAAGGCGGCACATTGCTGACGATTGACAGCAGGAGATTGCTTTGTTTGTGAAAGGTCAGTCTCCTGCTGATGATCGAATGCATCAAACCTATTCGGTCTGGGCGCTGTTTTCCTTTTGTCTGCGCTGGTTCGGAATGCCCAGCTTTTTCATTCGTGAATACAGGGTGCTGTGATGAATTCCCAGCAGCTTGGCAGCACCTGCAGGTCCATAGATTTTCCATCGGGTTTTTTTGAGGGTGTCAAGAATATAGCGGCGTTCCAGTTCTTCCAGGGTGTACTGTCGGCCGATACGGTCATCGGTTCCCTCCTGGCTGAGCTCTGGGATGCTGAACAGTTCTCCGGCATTCAGAATAACGCCCCGTTCAATGACATTTTCCAGCTCCCGCACATTACCGGGCCAGGGATAGGCCAGTAATTTTTCAATTTCCGTTTCAGGAATTCCCTTAAAGTATTTGTTCATCCGGTCAGAGTGTTTTTTGAGAAAATGACAGGCCAGGGGTGAAATGTCTTCCATTCGTTCCCGCAGAGGCGGAACATGGATGGGGAATACGTTCAGCCGGTAGTACAGGTCCTGTCGGAACCGGCCTTCGCTGACAGCTTTTTCAAGATTGCGGTTGGTGGCGGTGAGCAGGCGAAAATCTGAATAAATACTTTCGCTGCCGCCCACCCGCTCGAATTTCTTGGTCTGGAGCACCCGCAGCAGGCGGACCTGAATGTCCATGGAAATATCACCGATCTCATCCAGAAAAAGCGTTCCTGTATCCGCCAGTTCAAACCGGCCGATACGTTTGTGAGATGCCCCGGTGAAGGATCCTTTTTCATGGCCGAACAATTCAGATGCGATCAGGGTTTCTGAAAAGGCGGAGCAGTTCACCCGGATAAAGGGCTTGTCCCGCCGGCGGCTCTGCTGGTGGATTGCCCGTGCCACCATCTCTTTTCCCACGCCGGTCTCGCCCAGAATTAAAACAGTTGTATCGGTATCTGAGACCCGCTTCACCAGGCTGAGCACCTTTTTGATTTCAGAGCTGGCTGCAACAAAATCATCAAAGTGCAGATGTTCGAGCTGCTGTTCTTCAAGATAGTTTTTTTCCTGGCTGAGCCGCTGGTTTAAAAGGTGAATCTCTTCGTAGGCCTGGGCATTGTCCAGCGCAATGGCGGCCAGCGCGGCAAAATAGGATAAAATCTTGAGGTCCCGGGCTTTAAAGGTGCTCTGGAAGAGCCGATTGTCGTGGTATAATACCCCGATCGCTTTTTTCTGGCGCAAAAGGGGAATGCAGATTCTGGATTTTATCTCATCACTGCTTTTCAGGTCACTGCCTTCAGAGGCTGTGTCCAGCTTTTCTTTGCCGGTTGAGGCTGATTCCAGGATCAACTGCATCGAGCGTTTAAATCCTGATTTTTCCATGTCTTCAGCAGACAGATTCTGGGCAGCCAGCAGTTCGATGCCAGCGGTGGCAGATGACCGGTTGTATAGAAAAATTGCTCCGCGTTCTGCCTGTGTGATTCGGATAACCGTGGATAAAATTCGCTGGGCCACCTTTTTGATATCCCGGATTTCAACAATCTGGGGGCCGAAATTCAGGATTTCAGTCATCAGGTCATCTTTGAATTGAAAGTTTTCAAGCAGATGCTGCAGGTCCGGTGCAACCAGCCTGCGTCCGTTCTTTTGAAGAATTTTTGCAGTGCTTTGCAGATATTTTTTTGCGGTTTCAGTGTCGTTGCGGTGCAGGTAGTATCGTGCCAGTGCTTCGGTTGTCCGGGCAATTTCCAGCTGGCCGCCGGATTTTTCCAGCAGGCTGAGGGAAGTTTTCAGGCTGCTGAGAATGCTCTGGGAAGATGCATTGTTTTTTTCCTGAATCCAGGCAAGGTATCGATAGGCCACGCCCTGGTTGTAGATGTTGCCCACATCAATGGACATTTTGATTTCATCTTCAAGGGACAGACCGGGTGCCTTTGGGAAGGCGCCTTTCTCCATAGCCAGGCAGAATTCGAACAATTGTCCCCGGCTGGTGAACGAATATTTTTTACGGTCTTTAAGGGCCAGTTTAAGATATTTAAACGAGGTGTCATACTCGTTTTTTTCAAAATAGATGCGGGCCAGCAGCAGGTAGCCAAAGCTTTTGGTGACCACATCCATTTTCCGGGAGCTTTTCAGGGTATCATGAATCTGACGGGCAGCATTTTCCAGGTCGTTTTTCATGATCAGGGCAAACCCGATATAAATGGATGCCCGTGCCAGTGCATCATCATCCCCAAGGGTCAGGGCGTTGTCCCGAAGCTGATTGAGCATGCCCAGGGCCTGGGGAATCTGGCCGATATACGCATAGCTGACTCCCAGGATGATACCCACCTTCAGTGAGAGACGGTAGTCTGTGGTTTTTCTGGAAAAAACCGATTCAATGGACTCATATTTTCGACAGGCCTCCAGAAACAGGCCGGAGTAGCAGTAGTGTACCAGACTGCAGGCATCCAGGGTTCGTTCCACTGCCGGGTCATTCAGATGTCTGGCCATCTGCCGGCCTTTGAAATAGTACTGCTGGGCGGACCGGTACCGGATCCGTTCATATTCCAGAGCGGCAATGTGCAGTAAAATGATGCACTGCAGGGAGATGTCATTGAGCTGCTGCGTTTTTTCCAGCGCTTTTTTCAAAAGGCTGAGCAGCAGTTTTGCCACCTGGGGCGTGCTGACAGACAGCCGGTCCTTGGAATAGCCGATAACGGTTTTTACATAGAGCAGATCTGCCTGGGCCCCGGTTTTATCTTCCAGGTCTGCAATAGCCTTGTCATAGCATTTAATGGCTTCTTCAGACATTCCTTTCTGACGGTGGCGGTCTGCCGCCTCCATGAGGATGCGGCACCCTTCCAGATCGTTGGAAACATAAAGCAGCTGGGCAGCAGCTGCCATGATGGCCTGTTCATTGTCCGTGGATTCCGAGATCATCAGCCGGGCAATGGCCCGGTGAAAACCCTGGCGCTGTGGTTCCGGCAGGGTCTTTCGCAGCCGGTCCCGGGTTTTATGGTCTGTGAATGTATAAATCCCGGGATCGCCTTTTGTGAGAATTCTTTTTTCAGCTGCCGTTTCAAGGGTCTGCAGGATGGCGGTGGCTCTGGTGTCTGTCATTTCCTGAATCCAGTCGATGGAAAAAGCGGTTTCAAACAGTGCTGCCACTGCCAGAATTGGTGTGGCTGTTCCAGCCGGACTGTCCAATGGAGAGATTTCAGGAGCCATGGCATGCCTTTTTTTTAAATGTTGTCAGTGCTTTTTTAGCCTGGAAATATTGGATAGTCAATATAAATATTGATATTTAAACATAATCAACAGGCAGCCGTAAGGAGAACGCCGGGGTGTTTTTTCAAAACACTGTATTTATTTGATTTCAATTCAAAAAAGTGATCAGTGTTCAGATGGCATGTTCCTTGCTCAATCTACCAGCATATAACGGTATACGAAAACGAGACCATAATGCAAAGATGTGTTCTGCCGGCAAAAAAGATGCGTCAGGGCCGGACACATGGTGAAATTTACAGGAGGTAATGGTGGCCACAAAATTTGTCAGTGAACGCAATCTGTCGTTTCTGCTCCACGAGGTGTTTAAGGTTGATGAGCTAACCCGGCACAAGCGGTTTCAGGATCAGAACCGCAAGATGTATGATATGGTTGTAAAAGAAGCCGTCAAGCTCAGCAAAAATATGCTGCTGCCGGTGTTTGAGGAGATGGATCGCCAGCAGCCGGAACTGGTGGATGGGCAGGTAAGGGTGCATCCGGCCATGCGGGATATCCTGGCGCAATTTGCCGATGGCGGATGGATTACCAGCAACTGGCCTGTGGAAAGCGGCGGTGAAGGCCTGCCCAACATGGTGGCAAGGTTGTGTGACTACGTGTTTCAGGCTGCCAATATGAGTGCGTCTGTCTATATCGGACTGACATCCGGAGCGGCTCATCTGATTGAATCCTTTGGCACACCGGAAATGAAAGCCTGTTATCTGCCCAATATGCTGTCTGGAGTATGGCAGGGCACCATGGCGCTGACCGAACCTGAGGCCGGGTCATCCCTCGGAGATCTGACCACCATGGCCACGCCCACTGAAGACGGTCATTATTTGATCAAGGGGCAAAAAATTTTTATATCCGCTGGCGATCATGATGCAGTGGACAACGTGATTCACCTGATGATCTGCCGGATTGAAGGTGCGCCGCCGGGCGCCAAAGGCATTTCCCTGTTTGTGGTTCCCAAAAAACGTCTGGGGCCGGATGGCACGCTGGTGCCCAATGACCTGGCCTGTTCCGGGGTATATCACAAACTCGGCTACCGGGGATGTCCCATTGCCCAGCTGAGCATGGGTGATGCCAATGACTGCCATGGCTGGCTGGTGGGTGAGCCCAACAAAGGCCTGGGATATATGTTCCAGATGATGAACGAAGCACGGGTGGGGGTTGGGGTTTCTGCCACATCCCTGACCAGCGCTGCCTATTATGCATCTTTGGAATATTCCCGTACCCGTACACAGGGCAGGAAACTTTCTGAAAAAGATCCGTCAAAACCCCAGGTGCCCATTATTGAACACCCGGATATCAAACGCATGCTTCTGTTTCAGCGGGCTGTTTCCGAAGGGTGCATCGCCTTGATGCTGCAGTGTACACGGTACATGGATCTTGAAGCAGTATCGGACAAGGCGGAAAAGGATCAATATACTCTGCTGCTGGATGTATTGACGCCTGTCATGAAATCCTATCCATCTGAAATGGGGATTCTGTCGATCAGTCAGGGGCTTCAGTGCCTTGGCGGATCCGGGTATTGTGATGATTATCCCCTGGAGCAATTGTTCAGGGACTGCAGAATTCATCCCATCCATGAAGGCACCACCGGTATCCAGGGAATGGATCTTCTGGGCCGCAAGGTGATGATGAAAAACGGACAGGGACTGGCGCTGGTGTGCAGTGAAGTGGAAAAAGCCGTTTTTGCCGCAGAAAAAATAGAAGCGCTTAAACCGTTTGCAGCACAGCTGGCAGAACAGATGGAAGACCTGAATGCCGTCACCAGGTTTCTGGCAGGCGTTGCCATGAAAGAAGGGCCTGAGGCCTTTCTGGCAGATGCTTCGTTGTATCTGGAGTATTTTGGCATTATTGTTATTGCCTGGCAATGGCTGCTTCAGGGAATTGCTGTTCAAGAAGCCCTGGCAGGCACTGTAAAGAAAAAAGATGTGCAGTTCTATGACGGTAAAATGTTTACATTGCGGTATTTTTATGCCTATGAACTGCCCAAAACCCGGGCTCTGAAAACCCGGTTGACCAGTACGGATCGAATTACCGTTGAAATGCAGCCGATTCATTTTAATGATTAATCCTGCAGCTGAATGGTTGAATAATCGAAAACACTTAAACATGAGGAGAATTTAGACCATGGCCCAACAACTTGCCGACAGAAGAGATATTGATTTTGTTCTCTGGGAACAGCTGGAAAGCGAAGAGATTCTGAAAGATAAGCGGTATGCGGAATTTAACCGTAAAACCTGTGATCTGATCCTGACCGAAGCACGCGCCCTTGCCATCAAAGAGCTGCTTCCCACCATGAAAGATGGAGATGAGATCGGTGTCAAACTGGAAAACAAC
>JAABSK010000152.1 GCA_011390435.1 Desulfobacteraceae bacterium
GATACCGGTGCGGCCTGGCTCTGCTTGAGAAGATGAAACTGCTGATTCATTTCAAAAAACCGGGTAACGGTTTCATCTGTCGCAGCTGTTTTTGCAAGATCATGCATCCGGGTCATGAACCGCTCAAGCTGTTGTGTTTTTTCCTGGCAGGCGTAATCCAGCTGGACATATGCCCAGTCATACGGTGTTCGGGTGGCCAGGGCCGGGCCTGGAGCCGCACTCGAAAAAAACAGGATCAATACTGCCAGAAGGCAGCAGCGATGCGTCAAAGGTGTGGTCATGTGTCTGTATCCAGAAGATTGCGTATTTTTTGGGACAACTCGGTTGTGACAATGGGTTTGAACAGCAGTCCGCCAATGCCCATGGCTGCCATGTCTGTTTCCGCAATGGTCTCACTGAACCCGGTGCACAGCAGAATCGGAATGTCCGGTCGGATCTGGATCATTTCAGCTGCCAGTTTGTCACCGGCCATCCTGGGCATGGTCAGATCCGTGATGACCAGATCAAATTCTGCCGGGTTTGCCCTGAAAAGCTCAAGGGCTTCCATGCTGCCGGTACAGGCGCAGACCTGATACCCCATGCGTTCAAGAATTCGCTGTTCAATGCTGATGATGGCGGCTTCATCATCCACCAGAAGAATTTTTTCCGTTCCTCTTTTGAGGTGCTCGGTATGAATGCCTGGCTCTGGTTCAGATGATTCTGTTTCCACAGGGAAATACAGATAAAAATCTGTCCCGCTTCCCGGTTCACTCTGGACACGGATGGCCCCGTTCATCTGGGTGACGATCCCGTGTACGACGGAAAGACCCATCCCGGTTCCCTTGCCCTTTTGTTTGGTGGTGAAAAAAGGATCAAATATTTTTTCGGCAACTGCCTGGCTCATTCCAAGTCCGGTATCAGACACCGTCAGGCAGGCATAACTGCCAGGCGCCATTGCCTGCATCTCCGGAAGGCCGGAAGCGGGCGTTTCCTGGCGGAGTGCAATGTGCAGCGTGCCGCCGGTCTCTTCCATGGCATGGTAGGCATTGGTGGCAAGGTTCATGACAATCTGGTGCATCTGGGTGGGATCTGCCCGGACAGATCCGCAGTCCGGGTCAATGTCATGGGTGATCTCAATGGTGGTGGGAATGGATGCCCGGATCATCCGGATGGTTTCTTTGATAATCGGCTGAAGTTTCATCATCCGGGGTTCCTGCTTTTCCTGACGGGAAAAGGCCAGAATCTGTTTGACCAGCTCTTTGGCCCGCAGGGCACTGGTATAAATTTCATCAATGCTTTCCCGCACCGGAGAGCCTTCGGGCAGATCATCGATGAGCATTTCCGTGTGTCCGACAATGGGAAAGAGAATGTTGTTGAAGTCATGGGCAATTCCGCCGGCAAGGGTGCCGATCGCTTCCATTTTCTGTGACTGGTGCAGCCGCCGGGTGATGTCAATCTCACCCGTGATATCCCGCTTGACCGCCACATAGTTGATCATGCGGCCCTCTGGATCGAAAACCGGTGAAATCGTGGCTTCTTCCGTGTACAGGGTGCCATCTTTTTTTTGATTGATCAACCTGCCGGTCCAGGTTTCACCGCTGGTGATCGTGTCCCACAGATCCGTATAAACGGCAGCATCCTGTTCGCCGCTCTTCAAGATTCTGGGATTCTGGCCAATGGCCTCGGATCTGGAATATCCGGTGATGGTTTCAAAAGCAGGGTTTACATATTCAATCCGGCCGTCTGTATCGGTAATAACAATGCTTTCAGCCACCTGTTCGATGGCGGACAAAAGCCGTTCCCGGTCCTTTTCCATCTGTTTGCGGTCTGTGATGTCCCGGGTGATGTTTAACAGGACTTTTTCAGCGTTCAGGGTCATCACCCGCGCTGACATCAGACCGATGATCTGTTTGCTGTCTTTTCCCTGGAAAACCGCTTCCATGTTTTCCACCACGCCGTGGGTGTTCAGCTGTGACACCAGTTTTTCGCGGTCTTCCGGGTTTTTCCAGATGTTGAGCTCAATGGATGTTTTACCGAGCACCTCTTCTGCGGTGTATCCCAGGATGCGGGTAAATCCCTGGTTGATTTCCAGGTAAAGTCCGTCATCAAAGCGATTGATATTGATGGAATCCGGACTGGTGTGAAAGGCCAGACGGAATTTTTCTTCAGATGCGCGCAGTTCCCGGTCGGATTGATCCAGGGTGGCGGTCCGCTGTGCCACCATCTGTTCCAGCCGTCTGGACTGGTTCCACAGCAGGCCGATGGCCATCCAGCCGGCACTCCAGAATCCCAGGCAGACAATCCAGAGCAGAATCCGTGACAACAGGGGATACGCAGGCGGCGCTGTCCAGCTGCCGGCAATGTGCCAATCAGTGTCGGCAATGGAAAATTGATAAAAGGATCCTGCTGCCGTTGCCGTGCTGGACGGCCAGAAGATGGATTTTTCCTGATCAGCCAGCATCAGGGTGACATTGTCCAGTTCCAGTTCCTGTATGGCCTCATCAATCAGGACATCAAGATCATACACCCCAATGACCAGTCCGGCAAACGTGTCATTATCAAACAATGGCCAGCGCAGCGCCAGACCGCGCCCTCCCTGGCGCAGGGGAAACGGCCCCTGGATCACGGGTCTTTTCTGCTGGATGGCTTTTTGAACAAATGGTTTTCGCAATGGATCATCCAGCAGTGTCAATGGGGTTTCAAAGGTGATTTCATTTCCTGCAGAGGGGAAAACATAGGTGATGCGGGTGGATGCATCTGCATATTGAACTGCCCGGATCGGCGGACTGAATTGCATGATGGTGGCGGCAAACCGGTTAAACTCTGTTCTGGAAGTGTCAGGATGCAGTACAAACAGGGCCGCAATGGCCTGGATGGAATGAAAACGGTGTTCGATGGCGCTTTTCAGACGGGTTTGCGACAGCTGAACAGCTGCAGCAAGTTCAACAGCTTTTTTTTCCTGCCACTGGCTGATCTGCCATTGATCGATAAAAATGATTCCGAGAATGCCAGATGCCAGCACAAGGGCAAACAAGAGTTTTTGCATGTCCCCTCTAAAATTCCACAATGAGAAACAACACGGAAATGAAAATATTTACCAAAACCATACACTGGATAAAACCTGAAAGGCAAGCGGATTTTATGCCGCAGGGCAATCGCCAGTACCTTCTTATGGAATTTTTTCCCATGATACATTTGACGACGATTCTGAATCCGATCTCATATTCGAATCAAAAATCTATTCATTATTTAAATCAAAAAAAATATCGATAAGTTGCAATAACTTGAATAAACAGATAATATGTTTATTATTGGAATGTTATTTTCTATTCACATAACTACCCATTTGTTACATTGAGGACAACGCATGACGTCAATTAAAACGTTTTTAGAAAGAGGACCCTCAACCTCTAAAGAGATCCAGTCTGCAATCGGTCTGAGCCAGAGTACGGTATCCCGAATGCTTAAAAAAATGGGCGATGGTATTGTCCAGATATCAGATGGGCGTTCAGTGCGGTATGCTGCCACATGCAATGCGTTTGGTGGTAACGACAAATTACCGATCGGTATGATTGATGAATCTGGAAGAACCCGGTTGGTGGCATACCTGCGCCCATTGACCTGCGGCGATTTTTTTTTTGAACCAGCCGTCCAAAAATATTCTTCTTTACTCCTGGGGGCTGACAGGACAGGGGTGTATGAGGATCTGCCCTATTTTCTTCTGGATTTGAGACCTCAAGGCTTTTTAGGCCGGCTGATTGCAAAAGGCATTGCCAGGCAATCCGATGACTTCCCGGTTAATCCCAACGCATGGAACACCAATCTGATCGGTCGATATTTAATTTCAAATGGGGATGACTTACCAGGAAACTTTATATTTGGAGAGCAACAATTTTTGCGTGTCCGGCGGAAACCGGTTGCTGTTTCTCGAAACGATTATCCGCAACTGGCTGCCAGTGCAGTAAAAGGGGAGCCTCCCGGGTCTTCAGCAGGAGGGGAACAGCCCAAATTTACTGCTTTTAACGCAAAACAGGCATCCCATGTAATCGTTAAATTCTCTCCGATGGGCGACAATGAAGTTGCCCAAAGATGGAAGGAGATCCTGATCACCGAATATCATGCGAGCAGGGTTTTGAGTGACCATGGCTTTTTTGTTGCAACGACAACTCTTTTTGAGATGGCTGACCGGTTGTTTTTGGAAACTCAGCGGTTTGACAGGGTCGGTGAATTTGGCAGGTTATCACTGATTTCTCTGGATATGGTTGACAGAGAGTTTGTTGGGTCAGGGAGTAACAACTGGGTCCGGGTGATGGAAGATCTCTATCATCAGGGTCTGGTGAATCATTTAGATTTTCAGAGAGCCCGGGAATTGCGGTGTTTTGGTCAGCTCATCAATAACACGGATATGCATTTGGGAAATTTGAGTCTTTCAATTGGAGCGGAAGAATTTGGGTTGCTTCCGGTGTATGATATGTGTTCTATGGGGTTTGCGCCTAAAATCGGAGAAGTCCCGACCTTTGATTTTCGGCTGGACCTTCAAAAGGCAGATCGTGATTTCAAAGCAGTTGAACGGGTGTATGAAATGGCACATGAGTTTTGGGACAATGTTTTGAACGATGATAGAATTTCAGATCAATTCAGAAATTGTGTCAAACAGGCGAATCCCATTGATTTGAATTTGCTGCCATTTGGTAAAAGAGTTTGATATCGTCCCAATCCCTTCCTTTACTTGACTTGCGTCCCAAGTTTGGATACAAATACGCTTAAAATTAAAGGAATTTTTATGGCCATCTCTGAAATGCATCCTGCACATCGATTTGATCCGTGGCAGGTCTGGCCGGGTTCGTATGACAATACATTTATTCCCGGCCAGTATCCTTTCAATCCGGATCAGGGTCTGTGCCTGGACAAAAAAACGCCCATCGCTTCGATGGGCTCTTGTTTTGCGCGGGAGATCCGCAAGGTTCTGATCCGGCAGGGGTACAATTATATCCAGGAGGAAACCCGTCATCCGGCAGCTGTGCATGCCAGCGCCGCCTGGGAGCGGACCTATAACACCTTCAGCATGCGCCAGATTTTTGAATATACGTTTGAGCGTTTTGATCCGGCGGTGCGCTGGTGGAGCTGCCCTGAAACCGGACGGATTCAGGACCCTTACCGCAGAATTATCCTGTATGATTCCCTTCAGGAGGCCCAGGCGGATTTTTCCAACCATGTTTGCTGTTCCAGGGCAGCCATCACCCGTGCCCGGGTGTTGATCCTGACCCTGGGACTGACGGAAATCTGGCAGAGCGTCCAGGACCAGAGCGTGATCTGCCTGCCGTCAGGCCCTTATTTCAGTGAGGGCGGAAACCGGGATGACTATGTTTTCAGGGTCAGCCGCTGCAGTGAAAATCTTGAAAACCTTGAGCAGATATACCGGATTTTGAAGCGGCACAACCCGGAGTGCAGCGTTGTTGTGACCATCTCTCCGGTGCATTTGTGGGCCACCTTCAGAACCGATATGGATGTGATCAGTGCCAACTGCAATTCCAAATCCACTTTGCGGGCGGCAGCAGATGAGTTTGCAGCAGCGCACCCAGATGTGTTTTATTTTCCCAGCTATGAAATTGCCACCAGTTTTAATATGATGATGAACCAGAGCTGCTTTGAATACGGGAAAGAGAATTTTCACATTAATCAGGCAACAATCGAGATGATAATGGAGCATTTTTTCAAATTTTATTCAACAGGAGCGTGAAATTGAATTCACTGGAAAAAGAACCGGCATTTAACATCCTGATGTATTCCCATGACACCTATGGGCTGGGCCATATCAGACGCACCATGGCCATTGCAGAGCAGCTGCGTCAGCCAAATACCAATATCCTGATTCTCACGGGGTCTCCGATTGCCGGCCGTCTGATTTTCCCCAAATATGTGGATTATGTACGGATTCCAGGCATGATCAAAAAAGCCAATGATGAATATTTTCCACTGACCATACGGATTGATCCGCTCCAGGCCATGGACATTCGGCAGAGCATTATCATGGCAACGGTTCAGACCTTTCTGCCGGATCTGTTTATTGTGGACAAAGAACCCCAGGGGCTGAAAAAGGAAGTGATGCCGGCCCTGGAATGGATCCGTCAGCATCTGCCGGAAACCCGTACTATTCTGGGGCTTCGGGATATCATGGATGATGCGGATACGGTCAAGGCGGACTGGGAAAAGAAAAATATCTATGCCACCATCGAGCAGTTGTACAGTGAAGTGTGGGTCTACGGACAAAAAGAGATTTATGATCCGGTAAAAGAATATGATATTCCGGACACCATTACTCAAAAACTGCATTTCACCGGATATATTCCCAGAAAAGTACCGGAACAAAATATAACCGATGCGCTGCGGCTCCAGCTGAACATCATGAAAAATGAACGCCTGATCACGGTGACCACCGGCGGAGGCGGAGATGGCTACCATGTCCTGGATGCCTATCTCAAGATGCTGGAAAATATGAAAGATCGCTCCCTTTTGCCGCCGTTCAAGACCATCATGGTGACCGGTCCGTTTCTGTCCAGCAGGGACAAGGATCAGATTCTGGAGCGGGCAGGGGATCTGGGAATTGTAGCCTATGATTTTTTTACCGACATGGAAACCCTGATCGCCGCATCAGACATCGTGGTGTGCATGGGTGGCTACAACACCATTTGCGAGGCGATTTCCGCCAACACCATGTCCCTTGTCATTCCGCGGGAAACCCCGAGAAAAGAGCAGTTTATCCGGGCACAGGCCTTTCAGCAGGAGCATCTGATCGAGTTGATTCCCTGGACCTGGCTGAACGCCA
>JAABSK010000153.1 GCA_011390435.1 Desulfobacteraceae bacterium
TGGGGGTTCCTGGTGGCTGGGAATCTTTTATTGTTGCGTTGTTATCAGCATAAAAACGTACATTTTCACCATTATTGAGATTTCACAAAATGGACAATAACTTCGTCTACATCTCCAAGATCGTCTATTCGATCACTAAGCTCTTTAGAGATTGTATCTTGCTCAACATCAAGTGAATAACCTAATAGAACAGATGTAAGCTTTTTATTTTTTGAGTACTGGATATCAATGATTGTTACCTTTTTTTGAAGGCCATTCCCGGCTAAATAATCCGCAACATGAGTGGTAATATTTTTGATGAATCTTTGTTCAGGAGTTAACGTTTTTACTGCTTTGTCCTTAATTTCTCGAATTTCTCCGCCAAAATTAGAAAAAATTAATATCGAAATTGAAAGAGCGAATAATAATAAAATAAATTTTGCCAATTACGAGCCCTCCTCTAATGATTATCACTTCATGCAGATTGCACATCATAAATGACCACCATTACTTTGGTATGGTCCCTTATTGGCATGGAATCCAAGGCAATACATGACTCATCTCCAATTACCCACGCATCAATTCCTGAAACAATTTCGAATGCACATCCAGAAGCTGTCTCTGCTTCATTTCCGCATGGATCTTTGACCATCATACGGCCAGAAATAACATAACCAGAATGATTCTCTCAATCTTTTCCCGTCTAAGGCCCGGCACATAGAGGCCATTGCCTGCCTGGTTGATACGTCCCAAGTCCAATGACAAAATCGCCCTTGAGTCACCGATCTGTTACCTGAAAGAAAAAAGCCCTTGAGCGAAAACCTCAAGAGATCTGTCATTATTATTGGCGCGCCCGGAGGGATTCGAACCCCCGGCCTGCGGATTCGAAGTCCGACGCTCTATCCAGCTGAGCTACGGGCGCACAGGTGTTGTGAAGTCTGGTTTTAATACCACAAAAAAACCGGTTGTGCAACGCTATTATGCATCCCTGCTGATCCGAAAATGCACTGTCAAAAAAAGGTTGTGTATTCCATAACGACTGAGCGGCATGTTCACTGTGTGGTGATCAGATATGCCCGGGGGATAACTGATCATCACGGGATATTCTCCGTAAATCACCCCTTCAGCGCTGCATCGCCAGCACTCATATGCCCCGATCCACCCATGGCCGGAACAGGTGGGGCAGACAGGCTGTGCAGGGATGGACAATCGGACATGCCCGCCCCTGAAAGCCTGTTCCGGGGTCAGGGTGATTTCAACGCCAAGTTCCTTGATCCGCTGGTGCCTGGGGGAATCTGAACTGTTAAAATTGCTGAACAGCCGATCAAAAAGCTGATCAAATGACGGATGATACGTATGAAACGACCGGGCCAGGCTGACGGTTGTCAGGTCTGGGGCAGGCCTTTGCTCAGGGATCAACGGTTCAACCGGACTGCGCAGACCCGGGGATCGGGTGCTGAAAATCTCTACAGGCTGTTTGCGCCCATGATGCCGGACAGAGCGGTCATGGTCCTGGCGTTTGATTGGATCTGACAGAACAGCGTAGGCCTCTTGAATGGCCAGAAACGGGGATGGATTTTCACCGTAATAATCTGGATGAAATTCTTTTACCAGTCTGCGATAGGCATCCTTGATATCTTCCGGGCTGGCTGCTGACGGAATTCCTAAAACAAGGTAATAATTTTTGGGCATGGTATCACCTCCTCATAAAAGGTGTTTTAAAATGATCGGTTGTGATCCTATCATTTTTTCATTATCGGATCAATAAAAAAATAAATAGTAATGAAAATTATATTGACATGTAATTTTTGATAACTATCTTCATGTCAAAATCAAGATATCGCGTTTAACCTCAAACAAAAAAGGAGACAAACCATGTTTACAAGAATGAGTGACATTGACAGAATGTTCGGAGCCATGGATCTGCTCCGGAATAAAATGGACCGTATGTTTGGTGATTTCAACAGATCACTTGATTATGGATCAGGCCTTCATTTAAGGTCTGGCAGCCCCAGAACCAACCTGTACGAAGGCAAAGACAGCTTTGAAATCAGGGCAGAGGTCCCCGGCGTTGAAAAGTCAGATTTAAACGTGAAAATCCAGGGCAATTACCTTGAAATCAGCGGCACCAGAAAGGCGCAGGTTCCTGAGGGGTATCAAGTACACCGGACTGAACGGGGCGAAACCACATTCTCAAGAAGTTTTACCCTGCCCGATGATGTGGATGCGGAAAAGGTGGCGGCCACACTGAAAGACGGCATTTTATACCTCACGCTTCCCAAGTCGGAAACCGCCAAACCCAAACAGATCACCATTGCCTGAAAAAAAGATAACCAATAAAACACCTTTTACAGATCCGGAGGTAATATCATGAGCGAGACAAAAGAAATGACCAAAGTTGATGAAAAAAATCTTGCAGAAACCAGATCATTGAGACCTGCGATTCCTGCAGTCGACATTTATGAAAATGATGACGAAATCATCCTGCACGCGGATATGCCAGGGGTCATGAAAAACGACATAACCGTCAACATTGATAACGGCACCCTGTCCCTGTCCGGTAAAAAAGTGCTTGACCATGGCGCAAAAACCGTCTGGGAAGAGTTTGGTGATGTGGAATACATCCGCAATTTTTCCGTGCCCCAGAGCATCGACGTTGAAAAGGTAGAGGCACAGCTTTCAGATGGTGTGTTAAAGCTGCATCTGCCCAAGTCAGAAGCAGCCAAGCCCAGACAGATAGAGATCAGCGCTGCCTGATACA
Source organism: Desulfobacteraceae bacterium (assembly GCA_011390435.1). Next base: position 2,741 of record JAABSK010000153.1, read on the forward strand.
TCGTCAGCGAAAGGAGGACTGAAATGGACTTTAAAAAACTGGCACCATGGAACTGGTTCAATAAAGAGAGTGAACAGGATCTGCATGCCGTACCGGTGAACAGAAGACATTTAATGGCAAACCGGTCTTCCACAATACCTGATCCTGTTTTCGACGAAATTGACCATCTTTTTGACACCGCGTTCAGCGGATTGAGCAGATCCTTTTTCGGGCGGAACCTGGATCTGCCGGATCACAGGTAAAACAGATCCCCATCCATCCGGCATAACTGTCTCTTCCGGCCTGGAAAGACTCAAAGCTTTCCAGGCCGGGACATCTCTTTCATGAGTTTCAACACTGCCAGCTCCTTTGCCTTTGCTTCAACTTCAACGGTGATCTCCATGCCATACCAGGATTCCGGGACATCATTGATATCGATATAATCATGGTGCTGATGAATGTCCTGCGCCTGCCAGCCGTTTCTGGGCGATGAAATGTGAAACAACGGCTCCCGGCCCCATGTCCCAGCACATCTTTGCGTGGCATCTTCAACAGACAATCCATCTTTCAGGCATCGATGGTGATGCACATCATACACCAGACCCATCTGCATCTGCATACAAAAATCAATCAGATCTGCCGGAGAATAGCTTCTGTCATCGTTTTCAAGGGTCAGGCGCTGTCGAAGCGGTTCAGAAAGGGAGTCAACCACTTTTGCCAGGCGCTGAAGAGCCGCACGCCTGTCCCCGTAAACACCGCCGGCATGGATGTTGATCACATCGGCATTCACCCACTGGGCCACCTGGGCATGGTATTCAAGATCTGCAATGGATCTTTCCACTACACCCGGGTCTGGCGAAGACAGGACAATAAACTGATCCGGGTGAAAGGTCGTCCGGATATGCTGTTTTCGGGCAAAATCACCGCAGGCCTTAAACTGCTGGATGATCCTGTCTGAATCCGGCAGCGCTTCAATATCATACCCCGCCTCCGGGTGGGTTTTCATCGGCAGGATCTGGCTGTTAATGCGGAAGCTGCCAATGGCATTCTCATGGCAGAAAATCAATGCCTGCATCAGGCTGCTGGCGTTTTCACGGCAGATTCCGGCAAGCTTTTCTTTTTGTGCTGTCCGGGAAAGGCCTGAAAGATATCTGGCAGTGGTCCGCCTGAATTTTATGGGCTGTTCTTTAAAGATGCAGCACAAACCAAGGCGGATCATACCTTGAAGCGTGCCATCATCTCGGAGAGGGTTGCAGCCAGCCTGGAAAGGCTGCCGGACTTCTCCTTGACCCTGGCGCTGGACTCAGTCATTTTGTCAGCTGAGCCGGTAACCTGAGAGATCTCTTCTGAAATTCCTTGAGCCGCTGCTGATCCATGGGCAACATTTTCATTCACTTCATTGATTCCCTGGGATGCCTGAGAAACATTTTCTGCGATCTCTTTTGTGGTGGCGGACTGCTCTTCAACAGCCGTTGCAATGGTTGCCACAACGTCATTGATCTGGCTTACCACCTGTGTAATTCTGGTGATTTCCTGTGTGGTTCCGTCGGTGGATCCCTGAATACTGGTGATCCGCTCTTTTATTTCCAGAGAGGCCTCAGCAGTCTGGGTTGCCAGTTCTTTGATCTCACTGGCAACAACGGCAAATCCCTTTCCGGCTTCTCCGGCACGAGCCGCCTCAATGGTGGCGTTCAACGCCAGAAGATTCACCTGCGCTGAGATATCCGTAATGGTTTCAACCACGGTAAAAATTTCCCTGGCTGACATTCGAAGTGCATTCACCTGCTCTGTTGCCTGTTCAGCCTGCCCCACCGCCTCCAGAGTGATTCCTCTGGCCTGTTCCGCATTCCGTGCAATCTCGTCAATGGTGGAACTCATTTCCTCAGCTGCTGACGCCACCATGTTGATATTGGTGGATGCCTGCTCCATTGCTGCTGCCATGGATGTCATGTTGGCACTCATCTGTTCTGATGCTGCAGCCACTGAACCTGCCCGAACAGATGTATCCTGCGCCCCCTCATTCATCTGGTCTGATATGTCAGCCAGCAGCCTGGATGACTCTGACAGGGTGGTGGTTTCAGATTTGATGGTTTTGATCATTGACTGAATGTTCGCAATAAAATGGTTGAAATGATCTGACAGCTCCCGGGTTTCATCATGGGACACATCGTCAATGCGCCGGGTCAGGTCACCCTGGCCTTCGGCAATATCCCTGAGCATGTCAACAATCCTGCGAATCGGACCGACCACGCCTCTGGCGATGACAAAATATGACACAATCAATGAAAGGATGATCATGCCCAGCACGATCGCCATCACCTTGAAAATGGAACCGGAGACTTTGTCTTTTACCATCTGACGCTGGTCAGCAATCACAGCATCAATATCATCCGTATAAATTCCCGTACCAATGTACCAGTCCCATTCTTCCACTTTTCGCACAAAAGATGTTTTGGGAAGCGGGTCATCTGATCCTGGTTTGGGAAAATAATAGGTGGAAAATCCTCCTTGAGGGCTGCTATCCCCGGCCTTGATCAGATCCCTTACAATATAATTCCCTTTTGAATCCTGCAGATCCCAGAAATTTTTCCCCTGCCGCTCCGGTATTGCCGGCAGCAGAATACAGGTGCCTTTGGAATCATAGATGAAAAAATATCCGGTTGCATCTCTGCCGTAACGGATGGCGCCAATGCTCTGAAGCGCGCTTGCCTTCATCTGTGCCTCTGTGGATTCCAGATATACACCACTTCCAATAATCCAGCCCCAGGGTTTGAAAAGACTGACATATGAAATTTTATCCACCGGGATTTCAGAACCGGGTTTTGGCCACTTATACCCCACAAATCCGGCATTGTTTTGTTTGGCAACATCATCCATTTCCCTGAAAAGCTTCTTGCCGTCAGGATCTTTTATCTCCATCAGGTTTGTGCCGTTCAACGATGGACTCAAAGGATGATGAACCATGTTGCCTGCCAGATCCTGTATCCAGAAGTAATCCTCTCCTGTCTTTCCCCATCGCATTTTATCGATAATTTTCACTGCTGCCTGTTTTCGTGCCGCATCATCTGCAAAACCATCATCTGCCATCAGCCCTTCAAATACGCCAATGGCCTGGTGAACAACTTCCTTTACATCATCACCATATTCTTTTTGAATGCTTTCCTTGTCCTGGGAAACGTCCAGCCGCTCCTGTGCAATGGTGTATGCTGCATTGACCAGATCCTTGATCTGTGCTTTTTTCTCCCCCATCATCCCGGTGCTGTACTCCAGAATGCTGAACTCTCCCTGGTCTTTTAGTGCGGTGGCAGATAAAAACAAAGACGCACCTGTCACCAGAACCAGTGCAACAATGATAAGAAGGTTCACTTTTGCTCCGATCTTGAGTTTCATGTGATACGATCCTTTCAATCATGTGGTTAAGCCAGCCGGCCCAATGGTGTGCGATGGATTTGATGATACTCTAACACGATAAAATCATTAAGTAAACGCCAATATCGCTGCCGGATTTCATCACAGACTGGACATTGCCGTAACTTTTTATTAGGATGACAGCAGTTTTTTACATGAACAGCACGGCGACATAAACTCAATCAGCAGACAGGATGAAAAAAAAACGCTTCTCCAGTGCCAACAGCTGGATTCACACGTCCCAGATTGTTCGGATCATCGTATGGATCGCCGCGATTTTATGCGCTGTTTCCCTCTTGCAGGTAGTGGCCCTGAGATACATCAATCCGCCGATCACCCCCAACGTGGCATGGGAATGGGTGGAATCCGTTTTAAAAAACCGCCCTGACAAACGTCCGGCCTATGATTTCGTACCCATAAAAACAATCTCCCCCCACCTTCGAAGGGCAGTGATTGCAGCTGAAGACCAGCGGTTTTTGATCCACAACGGATTTGACACCCGAGAGATTCGACAGGCCATAAAAACTTTTTTTGCCACTGGAAAGCTCAGAGGTGCCAGCACCATTTCCATGCAGGCTGCCAGAAGCGTCTTTTTACTGTCCAGCCGAAAATTTTACCGTAAACTGGCTGAAGTTTATTATACCGTGCTGATCGAACTGTTCT
>JAABSK010000154.1 GCA_011390435.1 Desulfobacteraceae bacterium
CTTGCCTGTCTGTTCCGCCATGGCTGTGTAATCATACCTGAACTTGCTGGGATCCTGATACGATATCTGAAAGCGTCTGGCAACATTCACCGCATAGTCTGCAATCCGCTCCAGATCATTATTGATCTTAATTACTGCAATAAAAAACCGCAAATCAGTGGCAACCGGCTGATGCAGTGCCAGGATCTTGAGACATTCTTCTTCCACTTCAATTTCACGCTCATCCACCTGATAGTCTGTGCGGATAATCTCTTTTGCCAGTTCGATATCCTCTTCCTTGATGGCATGCATGGCTTTTTTTAAACGATCTTCCACCATTGCGCCAAGAGACAGGATCTCTTTTTTAATTTTCTGAATTTCTCTTTGCAGATGCACTGCCATGGCCACTCCTTTTTTTAAACCGTCACTGAAACAAAAAAAGGGTACGATAGAACTGTTAGAATCCGATTAGAATATAGTTACGGACCAATTAAATTACAATAAAAAAGGGGCAGACATTTTCCCAAAACCCTGCAAAGGATTTCAGAATCTGTCCGCCCCTTGAAACTTCAGAATACCGCAGTCACATCAGGCGCCGATATACGCCCGCTTGACCTTTTCATCGTTTTTCAGATCCTTGCACAATCCATCAAGAACACATTTGCCGCTTTCCAGAACATACCCCCGTTCTGTGATGTTCAAGGCCATGTTGGCATTTTGTTCAGATAAAAAGATGGTGGTGTCCATCTCATGATTAATAGTGGAGATCACCTCTGCAATCTGTTTAACGATTAACGGCGCCAGCCCCACGGATGGCTCATCCAGCAGCAGCATACTCGGCTCACTCATCAGGGCCCGGCCGATTGCCAGCATCTGCTGCTCTCCTCCGCTGAAGGTTCCGGCCAGCTGATTGGTCCGTTCTTTCAAAATGGGAAAATACTCATACACCCGTTCCAGGTTTCGCTTGATCCTGACATTGTTTCCCCTCAGGGGATACGCACCCATCAACAGATTTTTTTTCACAGACAGCTCAGGAAAAAGCTGACGGCCCTGGGGGCATAAAACCATTCCAAGGTTTACAATTTTATGCACCGGCAGCCTGTTGATCACAACACCATTGAACTCGATTTCTCCTGCAGCCGGTTTGAGAACACCGGCAATCGTGCGGAACAGGGTTGTCTTTCCTGCACCATTGCTGCCCAGGAGGGTAACGAACTCGCCTTTTTTGATATTCAGGGAAACATCCTGAATAATATGCAAATCACCAATATCCGTATAGATCTGTTTCAGTTTAAGCATCAATCTCACCTCCCAAGTACGCCTCAATCACTGCTGGATTCACCTTGATCTCTTCTGGCGGTCCGTCTGCAATCTTCTGACCGTAATTCAACACAACAATGCGGTCTGCAAGATCCATGATCATCTGCATTTTGTGTTCAATCACACAAACCGTGATCCCTTGTTCATCGCGGATCTTTCGAATAAGCTCGGTGATCCGGTCTGTTTCTTCCTGGATCAGGCCGCCGGTGGGTTCATCCAGAAGCAGCAGTTCAGGCCGGCACACAATGCCGACGCCGATGGCCAGCCGTTTCTGCTCTTCCTGAGACAATGTGGGGATGAAATATTCAGCTTTTTTTGAAAGCCCCAAAAATTCAAGTACTTCCATCGCACGCAAAAACGCTTCTGTCTGATAATTTTTCCAGGCTGGTGTGTGAAACAGGGTATTCCAGAACCCAACCTTGGTTCGCCATTTGTAGGCAATCATCAAGTTGTCGATCACCCGGAGCTGATCAAACAGACTGGTGGTCTGAAAGGTTCTGGCCACTCCGTGGGTGACAACCCGGTAGGGTTTCATCCCGGTGATATCTTTGCCGTTGATCATCACGGTTCCTGAAGTGGGTTTCAGGGTACCGGTCACCAGATTGAAGGCAGTTGATTTTCCCGCACCGTTCGGGCCGATAATAGCCAGTATTTGTCCTTTGGCGATCTCAAAGCTCAAGTCTTTGACTGCAACGAGCCCGCCAAACTTTTTGGTAACAGATTTAACTTGAAGCATTTGAGCCCTCCGAAACCCTGGCATTGCGCCAGGCAATAATTTTCTGATTCAGCGTCCGCAATCCCCCGGCAAACCCCATGGGGAACCAGATGATCACAACAACCAGCAGCGCACCAAAAATCAACATCCGGTAATTTCCCATGAACTGAAGCACTTCCATGAGAATGGGAATGGCAAACGCCCCCACAACAGCACCAGGCATCGTCGCCATGCCACCCAGGATCAGAAAAATCAAAAAATTGAAGGTCATCATGTGACTGATCGCACTTGGGCTGACCGCGCCGATAATTGAAACATAAATTCCACCGGCCATGCCGGCGATGAAATTGGCAGTTGTGAATGAAATCATCTTTGTGGCAAACGTATTGATCCCCACGGCATCTGCCAGGGGTTCATTGTTTCGGATGGCCATGAAACTTAAGCCGAAAACTGAATAAACAATGCGGTGAATGACAAAAAGGGTCAGCAGCAGAAAAAACAGCACCATATAATACTGGGCTGGCTGGCTGTAAAACTCCAGTGTTCCCAGAAACGGGATTGGAATCGGTGATGGTCGGTCAAGACCGAAGATGCCGTTGTGTCCACCGGTAAGCTCAATCCAGTTGCCGGCAACAATCCAGAGAATCACACCAAAACACAAGGTGACAATGGCAAAATAATGGCCTTTGGTCCGAAAGGCAAGCAACCCCACCAGAAAACCGATAAAGGCAGTAATGCATGCAGAAATCGGCAATGCCAGCCAGAAGGAGACCCCGGCTTTTGTCATGATGCCCACGCCGTAGGCGCCGATCCCGAAAAATGCACCATGGGCAAGGGATGCCTGACCAGTGAACCCGATAATCAGGTTCATGGCCGATGTTGCAATGGCGAACAGAACACTCATGATCACAATCTGGAACATGTAGGAGTCCGGTACATACAAGGGCAGAAACAGTGCCAGAATAAAAAGTGCCAGATAAAACAGCTTGGTATGAATCGGTTTCGTGAACATGCGTTAGCCCTCCTGCTTGCCGAATAATCCGGTTGGTTTGATAGACAAAATGAGAATGAGTGCGCCAAAAGCAAAAACATCCTTATATTCTGCAGAGACATACCCGCCACCAAGGGATTCGATCAGCCCAAGCAGGTATCCGCCGATAATCGCCCCGGGAATACTGCCCATTCCACCCAGGATGACAATGATAAACGCCTTCATTCCCAGAATGGCGCCCATGGCAGGAGACAAAATAAAAATCGGAGAAAGAAAACTGGCTGCCACAGCTGCTGTGGCAGAAGAGATAAAAAAGGTCATTGATGACACCCGGTTCACATTGATACCCGTCAGCATGGCCCCTTCCCGGTTCTGGGCCACAGCCTCAATGGTTGTTCCGGTTGTTGTTTTTTTCAAAAACAGATGCAGCAGAACAATGAGCACCACAGCACCGCCGATCACCAGCAGCCGCTGGGCATCCATGATAATGCCGAATACATTGAAGATCTGGGGATGGGGGTTGGGAATACGGATGCCCTGCGGACCCCACACCACCAGTGCCAGGGATTCAAGAAACAAAAGGGCGCCAATTGCTGCGATAAATGCATTGATATGGGGTTGATCGTTTAACGGACGGTAAATCATCCGCTCCATAAAGACACCGACAAACCCCAGAACAATCATGGAAAGCAGCAGACTTCCCCAGTATCCGACTCCGAGATTGTTGATAAAAAAATAGGTAATATAGCCGCCCAGCATATACAGATGGCCATGGGCAAAGTTCGGGATGTTGAGAATCCCCATGACCAGTGTCAGACCCAGCGCAACAATGGCGTAGGTGCTGCCGAACATGATACCGTTAAATAACTGTTGCAGGAATAGTTCCATTGATACTCACCTCATTTCGTATCCTAAATCATATCATTGGTTGGTAAACCACTCTGGTACCGTACTTGTAGCGAGGTGCAAGACGCGCTCAGCAACACCGCAACAACGGGCCGGTCAAACCGCTGCCAAACTGAAAAACAGGCCTGCCTGGTATCCTTTATCAAAGGGCCAGGCAGGCAAAAAACGGTGAACGTCTATTTGGCATATCCTTCCAGCGGAATTTTTACACTGATGGCACCCCGCTCAGGGATACTTTTGACAACAGCATCAAAATCAGCGTCAGACTTGGTCCACCAGATGCTCTGGATCGGCGGGCCGTACTTACCGTCTTCAATAACCTGGATGGTTCCGGGAACAATCAGCCGGGTTTCCTGAATGCCTGCGTAATGGATGGGATTAATATTGACATCCATGGGCAGAATTTTGCCAAATGCCGCTTTGATGGCTGCGATATCATCCACAGTTCCGGCAGCTTCAATGGCACCGGCCAGCATGCGCATGGCAGAATAATTCAGGATGTTTTCAGATGTTGCCACCCGGCCGTAATCCCGTTTATAGCGATCAATAAATTCCTGCATGAGATCTTTTGGTCCAATGTCCAATACCCTTGCAACGCCAAGAACATTGTTCATTTTGGACAGATCACCATTGAATCCGACATCAGCAATATAGTTCATTTTGGCCTGGTCAACCAGAATGAAGCCTCCGGTAAAGCCAAGATTTCTGGCCTGTTCAATGACCAACCCTGTGGTTTCGGAAGGGCCGCCGATGAGCATAAATTCCGGTTTGGTGGCCAGGGCGGCACTCAACTGAGCGGAAAAATCTGTTTCAGTGTAATAGTTGGCAGGTTTATCAGCAACAATTTCGCCGCCTTTTTCAATCCAGGCTTCTTTAAAAGCGTGTCGCCATTCATCACCATAGGCGCCAAGGGTAACGACCATGGCTCCTTTTCTCCAGCCTTTGTCCCAGGCATATTCTACAAATGCAACAACATAGGCGGAAAATGGCGGGGGAATGGAAATGGTATTGGGATTTTGCATCTCGTCGATTTTGGGGGTGCTGGTGTAGGCCATCAAGAGGAATTCAGACCCTCTCTGCTGGTTGACCTGCATCATGGGAGCCAATGTATTGAACACTGGATTAAAAATGAACCGGGCACCGTCTCTTGAGCGCAGACGTCTGGCATTGTTAACCGCAGCAGTCGGATCAATGTGATCGTCATAGGTTTTCAGCTCAAAATCGTATGCTTTGCCATTAACAGAAATTCCGCCGGCGGCATTGATGTCCTGGATGGCCATTTCAAGACCGGCCACGTTATCCCGACCGTACTGTGCAGCAGGTCCGCTCAACGGTCCGGTAAACCCAACGACAACCGTGTCATTTTTGGCATAAGCGCCCGGGCAAAAAAGCCCTAAAGCCACTATCGCTGCGATTAAGGTTAAGGACAAATGTTTCAGTGTTTTCATTGCTTTCCCCCTCCTAGTTGTTATGGAACAATTAAGTAATCCAGACACCGCCGGCCAACCAGATGCTGGCCAGCGGGCCCAAGCTGTATTGGAAAAAACCTGCGACCGGCATGTGATCTTTGCACTGTCCGGGCAGGCGATTTCCGAATTCAACTCTAAACGCTATATCACCCCTGTGCGGGGTTACTCACTTAGCTTAACTTAATTATGAGGGATCTCACATTGTGTGTTCCCTGTTTAACAGGCGGCTGGGAATGCAACCAAAAAAAAGCCGGCCTGATATTTTTCTCCATTTTCAACACAGGATCATTCGTTTATGATCCCGGGAGCTGTGGAATGGGCTGTCAAGACGCTTTCCCATTCACGTGGAGCTGATCATAGGATGGAAAATCAAGTTTTGTCAAGACAAGTCTTTAAAAAATATTGCCTGATGATCTGCTGTTTCACATAGCAAAACCAGGGCTGTTTTTAATTCTGCTCTGCAAAATAATAACCTGTTTTATCCATTGGAACAGGTATCAATCATCTTTTCAAGATACAGAATATTGCCTTTTTGATTATAGGAAAACCGGGTGAAATATGTTTTGATGATCAAAAGCCCTCTGCCGTGATCATCGTGTTCGCCAGGGATTTTATCCTGTTGTTTTTCCCAGTCAAACCCATCGCCTTCATCTTCGATTTCCACTTTCATGACACCATTGCCCGTGATCGAGACAGAACATGTCACCACTTTTTTTGGATCTCCTGCGTTGCCATGGCGGACAGCATTGGTCAGCCCCTCTCTGAGAACCAGATTAATGGCAAACAGCTGAGGGTCGATGCCCTCTATTTTTGAACGCAAATACTGATTAATCTTTTCACAGGCGCTGTCAATATTTTCCATGGTTGATGCAAAGGCAAACCGGACTGGTTCTTTTCCCTGACATGTGACGCAACCCGGTTTTTGAAAATCCATTTTTTACACCTTGATGCACAACACAACGATGTCATCTTCAGGAAGCGAATCGCTGCCAAAAAGAGTATTCACAAGCTCTGCCGGTGCCCGGTCATAGGAAAGCCTTGCAATTTTCTTAAACAGCGGCAGCAGGCTGTCTGCTCCGCTGGCCCAGTTAATTTTCTTTTCTGCTGATTCCACCAGGCCGTCGGAATAAATCAAAAACTTATCCCCGGTGGTTACATCAATGGTCTGAGAACCAAAATGGGGATCTTTGAACATTCCCAGAATATCGCCACTGGATTTGATTAAAAACGGATCCCCGTTCACCGGCATGCATACTACCGGCGGATGGCCGGCATTGATAATTGTCAGTTTTCCTGTTGTCCGGTTGACATGCATGTAGCAGGCAGTAAGATATTTTCCGCCGGACAGAATCTCCACCAATACGTCATTGATCATTTTCATGCTCTCAACCGGTGAATAAACCGG
>JAABSK010000155.1 GCA_011390435.1 Desulfobacteraceae bacterium
AAGTGGATGGATATCTTCTAAAACCATTGACGCTTGCCGCTCTGGATTCCACGATCAAGGCAGTGGTGGAAAAGGCCAATAATCCGGAACCGGCAACTGTTCACCGCCTCAAGGCCAGGGCATATGAAGAGCAGGGGGATTACGACGCTGCGATTGAACAGATCCGGGTGGCCCTGGTGCACAAGCCTTCGGCTTCACGGCTCTTACGGCAGCTGGGGCTGCTCCACTTCAAAATCGATAAACCCGCCATTGCCGAAAAATGCCTGTTAAAGGCTGCATCCGTAAACAAGCAGGATATCATCACCCGGGCAAAACTTGCAGAATATTATGTCAGCAGGGATGAGCTTGAAAAAGCAGGGAAATATTTTATCGAGATTCTGACCCTGAGCACCCGGTATCATGATCAGGCTCTGGATCTGGCTGAAAAGCTTCTGGTCAACGGAATCAGAAAAATGTCCATGGACATTTTTTCAAAGGTGATCACCCGTTCCAAAAAGCAGAATGCCGTCAGAGAAAAGGTGATCGATATCTGTCTGGGAAACAATGAAATTGATTTTCCCCGAACCCTTCTGGAGCAGAACATCAGGGAAAATCCTTCAAACTATGACATGGTTTTCAAAGCCGGGCTGGTGACCCACCAGTCAGGGGACTGGGAAAAAGCGCTTCAGCATTTTCTGGAAGTGGACCGCCATGTCCGTGGGCATATCGAGGCAAAACTGGAGATCGCCAAAATTTATCTGATGAACCGAAAAGTGCTCAAAGCAGACGATTATTTAAACCAGGTGCTTCGGATTGAGCCGAAAAATGAAGTGGCCCTGGCCCTGAGAAGGGAAATCTGATCAACGCTCCTGAACCGGAGAAACATGGTTGATGGAAGATGCCATGAAACCGGCGCCAAACCCATTGTCAATATTGACCACTGCAATGTTTGAACTGCAGGAGTTGAGCATTCCCAGCAGGGCAGTCATCCCGCTGAAACTGGTGCCGTACCCGATGCTGGTGGGCACGGCAATCACCGGAGCCTTGACCAGCCCGCCCACCACACTGGGAAGGGCACCCTCCATACCAGCCACTACAACAATAACCGTTGCAGCCATGATCTGATCGTGGTGGGCAAACAACCGGTGGATGCCGGCCACACCCACATCGAAAATGCACTCCACTGTGTTGCCCATGGCTGTCGCGGTCAGACAGGCTTCCCTTGCAACCGGGATGTCAGATGTGCCGGCGGAAATAATGAGAATTTTTCCCATGCCGGTGATTTTGGGGTCCTTTTTTTTCAGCCACAAAAACTGTGCGTCTTCAAAATATTCAGCGGTTGAAAATTTCTGGATAATGTCATGGGCTTTGGGGGCCTCAAGGCGGGTGACCAGTATGATATCTTCGTGCCGGGCCATTTTTTCCATGATTCCAATAATCTGCCCAGCGGTTTTGCCCTGTCCGAAGATCACTTCTGGAAATCCTTTGCGCAGGGAGCGGTGGTGATCGATTCTGGCAAAGTCAATGTTTTCAAACGAGAGGCTGGACAGTTTTTTTTGGGCGTCATCAACACTTAAGACGCCGCTGGCAACATGGGACAAAATCTGGTTGAGCATATCTGTATTCATGCAGTATTGGTCGCTTAGCTCTGGCGTCTGAGCCAGGAAAGCCCTTTGGATTGTTTTTCAGATTTATCATCTCCGGTTTCAGACGGATTTGAAGCGGTATCTGCGCTTTTCTCCTGAGCTTCAACCGGTTTTTTTTCCTGGCGGGGTTCAGCCGTCGCAGCTGGTTTACTGTACCCCCACTTGTAACGGCCAAACTTGCAGTATCCCTGAACATTGTTAAACCGTGCATCAATGTTTTTCGGGATGGGAATGACATTGCCCTCAATGTTTGGCGACAGATATTCTGCCAGTTCAATGCTGCCACCACCGGACAGGATGATCGAATCGATGTCCCAGTCATTTTCCCACAGCCGGTTAAGATCCGATGCAATGGCAGAGGCAGAATGGCTGTATACCCGTTTTTTAAGATTGGAGATATTGTATTCTTTACCCCGTATTTTAATGATGCCCGACTCAATGAATTTGAACATCCTGAACAGCTCAATGTTGATATTGCTCTCCTGCCGCAGTTTGTTGGCAATAACAGAGAAGCATTTTGAAATCCCCGTATCCATGGTGGATGATCCGCGCTCAATGTATTGCAGGCGGTCAAAAATACTGAAATCCGTGGTTTTAAACCCGATGTCCACCACGCCGATTTTCTGGGTGGCCAGGGCGCGGTCCTTGATTTTTCCCTCATCGTCAAAGATCAGATTGAAGATGGAGCCGATGGGCTGGGGAATGACATGGACCTTGTCGATGACAATCCGTTTTTTGACATCCTGTCCATCTTTGTTGTGAAAGGTAATGTCATGGGCACCGCGGATCATCTCTTTTAATTTTTTACTGTCCCGCTTGAGGTATCCCACAGGCAGGCCGGAGACCACATTGATCGGCGCGCTGGTGTCTGTACAGATTCCAGCTGCGGCAATGGCCAGAATTTTGACAAACTCTTCGATCAGTTTTTCCTGATCCAGGGTGGAGTCCCGGATGTTGGACTGAAGCTCAGCATAGTTTCCCAGAAAATAGGATTTATCCCCCAGGGTGATGTGCAGGTCTGATGTTGCTGAATCGTCTCCCAGAAAAGAGCGGAACTGAATTTCCGTAGCGTCTCCGATAAGGGATTTGAAGATGACAGAGTTTTTGCCATTGTACGCTTTTGTAAATCCAAACCCGACATCAATTCCAACGATTTCCATGGGTTTTTTCCCTCCTGAACATTTAGACGCTGTTTTCTGGATTAAAGACGGTTATGCATTCAAGTTCAATAGCATTGCCCAACAGCCTGCGTCAAGGGATAATCAAAGGGATTCATCGTATTCTTGCACTTGTCGGCCAAATATTATATGAGTGCATACAAATCCATTTACAGGTGTGCGGGATATGAAAAAAGACAAGGTGTTTGCAACCAGAAAAAAACGGGTTCGCCCGTTTGAATTCAACAAAGAAGTGGCACAGGTTTTTGATGACATGCTCAACCGGTCTGTGCCGCTGTATGGCGAGAGTATTCTTCGTCAGGCCCAGCTGGCTGCCTGTTTCCATCAGACCGGTACCCGGATTTACGATCTGGGCTGTTCCCATGGAAATCTGGGCATCAAAATACTGGATCACCTTTGTGACCAGAGTGCCTGTCTGGTGGGGGTGGACAACTCATTGCCCATGATTGAAAAATATGTTCGCAGGCTCAAGCGAAGAGATGCGTTATCACGGGTGAACCTGATCTGCGGGCGGCTGGAAGATGTCGTGATCTGCAATGCATCCGTGGTGATTGTGAATCTGACCCTCCAGTTTCTGCCGATACAGCTGCGCACTGAGCTGATTGCCAGAATTTACCAGGGGCTGACGCCAGGGGGCGTATTCCTGCTGACGGAAAAAATTGTTCATCCGGAAGCGGTTTTTGATGATCTTTACCTCCAGTTCTATACCGAGTATAAACGTGAAAACGGCTATTCAGACCTGGAGATCAGCCAGAAACGGGAAGCCCTTGAAAAGGTACTGATTCCTGAACCGGTTCAGGTTCATGAGAGCAGAATCCGCGATGCCGGATTCACCCATTTTGACGTCTGGCTCAAATGGTTTAATTTTGCCGCGATGATGGCGGTTAAATAATCCAATGGAAACACTGATATCCAATCTTCATTTTCTGAAACTGGACCACTGTCGTCAGCAGATGGAGGCTTTGGTCAAAGAACGGCGGGCCTTCCTGGATCAGAATATCGGAAATTTCGGACGTTTCAAGGCAGTGGTCGACGCTGTTCCGGATATTCAGCCGTCACAGGTGGATTTGAATGCAAACGCCGTGACCATCGGCCGGCGCAGCGATGTGTCAGACCGCCAGTACGCAGATCTTTACAGACACCTTGAGCAATTATGCCCCTGGCGGAAAGGACCGTTTGATCTTTTCGGGGTTTTTGTCGATTCCGAGTGGCAGTCCTGGATGAAGTGGGAGCGGCTGATCAGCCGTATCCAGCCGCTCCAGGGCCGCCGCATTCTGGATATCGGTTCCAGCAACGGATATTACATGTTCCGCATGGCTGCGCATCACCCGCTGATGGTGCTGGGTCTGGAACCCCAGAGTTCTTTTTACTATCAATATTGCCTGATCCAGAAATTTTTAAGACAGGAAAATGTGTTCTGCCTGCCGGTCCCCCATGACCGGCTGCCGAGTCTGGATCACTATTTTGATACAATTTTCTGCATGGGCGTGCTGTATCACCGCAAATCACCGCTTGATATGCTCAAAGAGATCTGGACCTGGCTCAAACCGGGCGGAGAGCTGGTGCTGGAAAATCTGGTCATCGATTCAAGACAGAACACCTGCCTTTTTCCGCAGGACCGGTATGCCAAAATGCGCAATGTGTTTTTTATTCCGGACCTGTTGACAATGGAATCCTGGCTGCTGCGCACTGGGTTCAAAAACATCCAGTGTGTGGATGTTACCCCGACCCGGGCGGGGGAACAGCGGAAAACCCCCTGGATTCATACGGAAACCCTGGCGGATTTTCTGGACCCTGCTGATGCCGCAAAAACCATTGAAGGGTATCCTGCGCCGGTGCGTGCCGTGTTCACGGCCCAGGCCGGATAGGTGTGTGACAGACCGCTACAATGGGATCGGTGTATCCATCTGGTGACTGGTCAGATAGGTGGTGCCGTTTTTTTCAAAAAACACCACCCCGTCCAGATAACCGACACTGCCGGATGTTTCCAGTGAAAGTCCCATCTTGAATTCTTTGATCGGGTAGATGTTCCAGTCATGGGAAACACAGATACCGATCTGCTGCCCATCCAGCGAGCGGACCTGTTCATCCATGAACCGGACCAGGGTATCAACGGTTTCCTGCGGGTCCTGCATGATGGTGTCGTCAAGTTTGCCGTCAAACCATTCTCGTAAAAATGTGTTGGCATTCATGCTCCGGAACATGCGGACGGCCTTTTCAAAATCTTTAATGTAAAAGGCAAACAGGGTTTTGTCCATGCGGTTGTGTTCCAGGTTTGATCCGTGGCAGGCGGTAAACCCCTTGTCGATCAGATATGCGGTTTCAACACATCTGCCCATCAGGCTGGAGTAGAGTTTGGGCGGGAAGGCAGATCTGAGCCGGGTACCAAAATCATAGGCATATTTTTTGCCGTTGTCGGTCAGTCCCATGAACGGTTCCATTCCAGGTTCTTTTGAATAAAACCGGTCAGAATGACGGATCAGTGCGCATATTTTCGTAATTCCTTCGTCCAGAAGCTGGTTGATGGTATCCAGGGTCTGGTCGGTATTGACTTCATAATTTCGTGTCATGTGATGCCTCGCTGTCAGTGTGAATATCTTTACGGTTGAATAGATTTCATACTCTATGATATATCAGCTGTCAACCGATGAACCCATCTTCAAGGAGCAATTCCAATGGCATACAAAATCAGCGTTATCGGTATCCCCATGGATTTTGGACAGCTGCTGCGCGGCGTGGATATGGGCCCTGCTGCCGTGAGGTATACCGGGCTGGTTTCACGGCTCAGAAACCTGGGGCATGATGTGATCGATACCGGTGATATTGCCGTACCGGTCCGGGACTGCCAGGTGTGTTCGGCTGAATCGGGCCGGGATGCTGAAAATTATCTGGCAGAGATCACAAAAATCTGCCAGTCGGTTTACATGGCCGGAAAAGCTGCGGTTCAGAAAAGCCGCTTTCCCCTGTTTATTGGCGGAGATCATTCCATCGCTGTTGGAACCGTTTCTGCTGTGACAGAACCCGGGCCATGCGGGTTGATATGGGTGGATGCCCACGGTGATTTCAACACCCCGGAAACATCACCGTCCGGCAATATTCACGGCATGCCCCTTGCCGCTCTGATTGGTGAAGGCCACTCATCCCTGGTGAATGTGGGACGGCCCGGTAGAAAAATTCTGCCGGAAAATATTGTCATGATCGGGCAGCGGGACCTGGATGCCGGGGAAAAACAGCGGATCAAAAAATCGGGCATCACCATTTTTACCATGCGGGATATTGATGAACAGGGTATCAGTGCGATCGCACTCAAGACCCTGATGAAATTTGCCCATTTAAAACGCATTCACCTGACCCTGGACATGGATGCCATCGATCCGGTGGAAGCGCCTGGCGTGGGAACGCCGGTTCCCGGGGGGATTACTTACAGGGAAGCCCACCTGCTGATGGAAATGCTGGCAGATTCAGGAAAGATTTCCTCCATGGACCTGGTGGAGATCAACCCGATACTGGATGTGGCCAACAAGACGTCTCAACTGGCAGTTGAACTGACCTTGTCTGCTCTGGGAAAAAGTATTTTGTGAGCCTGAAACTGGATGGTTATGGTTGCGTTTTATCCGATGCCGTATCCAGAATTTCCCGCACCTTTTCGATGAGATCCGCCATTGAAAACGGCTTCTGGATAAAAGCCACGCCTTTGTCCAGAACTCCGTGATGGGCAATAACATTGGCGGTATAACCGGACATGAACAAAATTCGGATGCCCGGATAAAGATCAGAAATTTTTTCCGCCAGGTCCCGTCCGTTCATCTGCGGCATCACCACATCGGTCATGATCAGGTCAATGGGGCTGGAATGGTTTTTTGCCTTTTCCATAGCCTCTGCCGGTGTGGCTGCGGATATCACTGAATAATCTTTTTTTTCCAGCATGGTCCGGGTCATCCGG
>JAABSK010000156.1 GCA_011390435.1 Desulfobacteraceae bacterium
AGCAGCAGGTGCACCGGGGCTGCCGGATGAATGTCTCTGAACACAACAAGATTCTGGTTTTCAAACAAAAACTCACTTGGAATTTCCCGGTTGACAATTTTACAAAACAGGCAATCTTCTGGCATTTATCTGCTCCTTTCTGCTATGAGTGATTGAGTTCTGCCATGAGTTTTTCCATGGCAGCGGTTGCTTTTTCCTCGATAAAAATATCTGTCACCGAGTGGGTGTACTCGGATGGGAAGGGGTTGATTTCAATGATCACGGCATTGTTTTGTTTGGCCTTTGCCGGAATCATATTGGCCGGCATCACTGTACCAGTGGTTCCAATGAGAAGAAAGCAGTCCGACTGTGTGGCTTCATTGAAAGACAGGGTCATGGCCGGTTCTGGAATGGGTTCTCCAAAAAAAATCACATCCGGCTTTAAAATGCCGTTACAATGAATGCAGGTGGGAGGCAAAACCTGGATATCAACCGCAGTAAATTCATATCGCTGACTGCAGCGCAGACATACCAGATGCTTTAATGAGCCGTGAAATTCATGGACAATCGTACTGCCGGCATCATGGTGCAGATGATCAACATTCTGGGTGATCACCGAGCTCAGCAGACCAGCCTGCTCCATTTCTGCCAGTGCATAGTGTGCCCCATTGGGTTTTACGCTTCCAAACAAATTGTAGAAAATATCCTGGATGACTTTCCAGGCAGGGCCGGGATTGCAGTGAAAAAAATCAATATCAAAGGTTTTAGGATCATATTTGTTCCATAAACCATTTTCGCCTCTGAACGGCGGAATCCCGCTCTCCACAGAGATCCCTGCCCCGGTAAAAGCGGCAACCCGGTTTGCTGATTTGATGATTTCAGCGGCTTTCGCATACATTTTGACCTCGTTTTTTTTTGCATCAATCGTTTTAAGGTGTTACATTATAAACCATTTTAACCACAATTTGTATCTGAATGTATTAAAATGGAGCCCCATGGCACAGGAAAACAAAGACACCATCCCATATCAGAAACTTGCACAGAACCTGGCAAGTTTTGCAATTGACAGAACCGATTTAAAAGAACTTCTGGCCACTGTACCGGATGATCAGGACCGCAATCTTACCACAGTAGAATATGAGCTGCAAATCTTAAAGATTTTAAGTGTCGGCTGGGCCATCTCTTTTTTCATGCCGGACAGTGACGCCCATAAAAAGTCGGTCTCAACCCTTTACTGGGAATTTGTCCGTGAAATCGCTGACAATATATCCACTCTGACCCAGACCACCACCGGCACCACACTGGATTATTTCGACATTATCAAAACCCGTCTGGACGAATATGTCAGCATCATGAAGAATGCACCCAAAGAAGCCCATAATCCCGCCAATATCATGGGACCGGCGTTTGCCGGAATGTGCAATACACCTGATGACGCAGTGAATATTCTGATTGGCACCAAAATGTTCACCCTCACCCTGGGCGCTGTAAAAGAATATTTAAATGCGGTCAAGCTGGAGGACAAAAAGCTCAACTAGACCATCAGCCGGATCATAAAGCAGGTTCCTTCACCCGGATGTGACACCACGTCAATCGAACCGCCATGTTCATCCACAATAATAAAATAAGCGATCCAGAGTCCCAGCCCTGTCCCTTCATCAACACGCTTGGTGGTAAAAAACGGTTCAAACATCCGTTTTTGGGTAACCGCATCCATGCCTGTGCCATTGTCTTCAATCTCAATACAGACGGCACAGGCTTCTTTTTTTGCCCGCAGGGTCAGTATGGGAGAAAAATCATATTGTGCTTTTTTTTCTGCCATGGATTCTGATGCATTTTTGATCACGTTAAAAAGCGCCTGCTGAATCTTGGTTTCATTGCACTCCACTATGGGAAGATCAGGTTCAAAATCAGTGATCATCCTGATTTGACTGAAATTTATTTTTTTATTCAGGGTGGAGTCGCTTCCCACCAGATCAACGGTTTTTTCAATCAGACGAACCAGATCAACCATTTGTTTTCTGGGATCGCTTTTTCTGGCAAAGCTCAATACACTTTCAATAATCTGAGCAGCTCTGCCGCCTGCATGGATAATATGTTCAAGCTGGGTGAATATGCCTCGTTTTTCCATATACCTGCGGATCAGGTCAAGCCGGACGCCCAATGCCTCTGCCGCTGCGAGATTGGCGGGCATATCGCGGGTCAGGCGGTTGTGAATCACCTGTGCATTCTGGATCATCCCGGCAAGCGGGTTGTTGATCTCATGGGCCATGCCTGCAGCCAGGCCGCCCAGCGCCACCATCTTTTCTGACTGCAGCATCAATCCTTCGAGTTTTTTTCTGTGGGTAATGTCATACACCATCACGCGGACACCGGTTACCTGGTTGTCCTGAAAAATAAATTCACTGTTGAAGATGGCGGAAAATACGTTTTTGTTTTTTTTGATCACCTCAAACTCACTGTTGTCCGGAGCGGGTTCTCCGTTAAGTATTTTTTTGTACCGACCGAAAAACTGCTTCTGACTCTCGGGTGTCAGCAGATCCAGGGGATTCATTGCCAGCAGCTCTTCTCGGGAGTATCCGATATAGGTGCACAGGTAGTCATTGAGTTCGACAAAACGGTTGGTTTTAAAATCAATTTCATATACGCCGGCCGGTGTGTTGTTGAACAGGTGGCGATAGCGGTTTTCACTGTTTTTCAATTCAGCTTCGATACGCTTATGTTCCAGAAGCATTTTGGAAACCTGTCTGGAAAAAAAAACAGCCATGATCAGCAGACACAAACCGAACAGCGCAAAAAGGAACAGGGTTTGAATCATCTGCTCTGCACTGTGGGCATTTTCCATCAGCAGGTAAACCAGTACGGCGCCGACAATGAGGTACAAGATGACCGCATATAGCCAGAAACCATGGGTCAGACGGTTAAAAAAACGCATGGAGATCCTTTCATGATCTTCCCTGGGTTAAAAAACAATTGATTGGATTTTACCGAATTGATGCTTATTTTCAAGTGAAAAGCACCAAAATTTAAGTTCATTGACTATTTAAATTTTAGATTCTATAACTTTTGACCACGATGAAACCAATTTTGAAAAACAGATTTTCCATTTCTGAAAATACCCTGCTCACGGCAATGATCTATGCCAATGTTTTCATGTTTGCCGCCAGCCTGATTCTCACCGGATCACACATGAGATTCACCATGAATCCGTTGATGCTGCTGACTCCTTCAATGGATGTACTGATTTTTCTTGGTGCATCTGGAAAACAGGTGATTCTGGAGTACCAGAACTGGTGGTCCCTGATTACTGCCAACTGGCTTCACGGGGGGCTGTTGCACATTCTGTTCAATATGCTGGCCCTTAAAACCCTGGTTCCCCTGGCTGTCAGGGAATTTGGCATGTTCAGAATGTTTTCACTGTACACCCTGACAGGGGCGGCTGGTTTTCTATTGTCCTGTATCGGCAATGTATACCTGACCATTGGTGCCTCATCCGGCATCTGCGGACTGATCGGTGCATTGCTGTATTTTGGCAAATCCAGCGGCGGTCCCTGGGGACAGCTGGTGTACAAACAAACCATTGGATGGGTGATCAGTCTGGTGGTGATCGGATTCTTAATTCCCAATATCAATAACTATTCCCATGCCGGCGGACTGGTGTCTGGTATCGTCCTGGGCTGGCTGTTCAAATACAATGGCCTTCGACGTGAATCACTTTTTGACCGTGTTCTGGCCTTCAGCCTGGGGGGGATAACCGTCTGGCTGCTGCTGAGCCATGTTATTCAGGGAATCGTTCTTGTTTTTTTCTAAACGATTTTAACCGTCTGTACTCATCAATGATCTTCTGCTGCAGCATTTTGAGCTTCTCACGGCACTGGTTCTTTGCTGCGGTTTCCATCTGATGAGCCGCTGTTGACAGGGCCATGGCCGTTAAATTCGCAGCCCCGCCTTTTATGGCATGTGCGTGCTGCGCCAGGGTTGAAAAATCATTGTTTTCCAGTGCAACATCCATAATGGCAAGTTGTGTGTGAACATGGTGGATAAATTCATCCAGAACTTCATAGAAAAGATCTGCATCGTTTTCAAACTCGTTAATGGCAAGAGAAAGATTCAGGGGGTCATCTGATGCAGTGACAGTTGTTTGATCCGGGCCAGTCCCATTTTCCGGTCTGTAAATCCCCTGCTGCGTCCATCTATGGACAGCCGCCAGCAATTCAGATCGTTTCAAGGGTTTGGTGATATAGTCATCCATACCGGCATCCATGCACTGCCTGCGGAATCCATCCATTGCATGGGCTGTCATGGCAATGATCGGTATTCGTGTCCCTTTGGGTTTTCGTTTCCGGATATGGTGACAGGCAGTGTACCCGTCCATTTCCGGCATCTGAATATCCATGAGAATCAGATCAAACGGGTGGCGCGCAAAAAGATCCACAGCCTCTCTGCCGTTGGCTGCCAGTGTTACAGTGCAACCTGCTGATTCCAGCTGACGGGTCACCAGTGTCTGTGTGGTTTTGTAGTCTTCGGCCACCAGAATACGGATCGAACGCTGCCCGCTTAAATCCGCAGAACAAATATCAGGCAAAACAGGGGGTGCATTTAATCCGGCCTGTTTTAAAAACTCGATTTCAAACACGAACCGGGTACCGACCCCCAGGGTACTGGTCATTGAAAGTTTACCCCCCATCTGTTCAATGAGTTTTTGCGAAATGGTGATCCCAAGACCGGTTCCACCGAATTCCCGCGTGGTGGAACCATCTGCCTGTGAAAAACTTTCAAACACCATCTCCTGTTTGTCTTCAGCAATACCGATACCTGTGTCAGAAACACTGAATCGAAGCCGAACAGACCGATCAGACGATTCTGCCGTCTCGATGCTGAGGTGGACTTCCCCTTTATGGGTGAACTTCACAGCATTTCCCAGAAGATTCACCAGAATCTGCCGCAGCCTTCCTGGATCACCCACCAGTGGGATCTCTGCTCCCGCGTCAATGAAATGATGAAACTCAATCCCTTTTTCCCGGGCCTGGACGTGAAAAGGTGAACACAGGGTATCAATGGTGGATCGAAGATCAAAAGGAGCCTGATCAATCTGCATTTTACCAGCCTCGATCTTTGAAAAGTCAAGAATGTCGTTGATAATGATCAGCAGTTGGCCGGCTTCTGCGTGAATAATGGTTAAAAATTCCGTCTGCTCGCGGTTCAGCGGTGTATCCAGAACCAGTTCCGCCATTCCCTGAATACCGTTTAAAGGTGTTCTGATTTCATGACTGATATTGGCCAGAAATTCTCCTTTGACAGCATTGGCTTTTCTGGCTTTTTCAAGGGCGGTTTTCAGCTGGGAATTTCCCATTTCAAGACTGACGATCAGTCCGTTGTAAGAGGCGATCACTTCTCCGATCTCATCATCTGATGTCCATTCAACCGGAGTTGCATTGCCGTCTCGGTCAAATGTTCGGATGGAATCGACCAGTTTTGTCAGTGGCATATTGATGGTTTGATTGTATGCAGACACGGCTGCGATAATGACGATGACAATGACGATCAAAAACAGGGCAGACGACTGCATGAACTGCCGGATCTGCTGGTCAAGAATTTGTTGTTTTTTAAAATACAGATAGAGAGTTCCCAGGTTTTCAGTGTCAAAATAGGACGAAAAATTGATGTCGACACTGAACACCAGGTGGCCCGGCAGCGTTTGGGCATCCGGCACATCTCCTGCGGTGTACTCCTGCTGATGAAGGTTTTCCACCACCTTGACGCCACTGATGTCCGGGTGGTGCAGCAGCGACAGAATCTGTGAGTTGATCACTGAATGGTCAAGGTTCCACAAAGAGAGGCTGATCGGGGTGAGAATCGCCTGTGCATCCCGTTGGTACCGGTTTAATATATCTTTTTTGACGTTATTATACGACAAAATACCGGCAATCAGGGAAATGACCAGAAAGCAGATAGTCACCGGCGGCAGAACCGCAATTAAAAATTTAAATTTTAAAGATTTTTTCTGAAAATAGGGAGAATAGTTAAAGCGTCTAAAAAGATTCAATTTTTGACTCACTTTTTTTATTTTGATCAGACAGTGTCAGCTGGATTTTACAAAGATTTTACAAAGCCTTGCTTGAAATCCCAAGGGATTATACACTATATGATCCTTTATGAAAAAGACCTTAAAAAAAAAGATGCCTCAAATTGCAGTTGTGGGAATGGGATGCGTTTTTCCGCAGGCAGTATCCCTGCAACCTTTTTTCAATCATATTGTCCAAAAAAAAAATGCCGTCATCCGTGTGCCGGACCATCGCTGGATTGATCCGGCGCACCGGTTTCTATCCCCCCATTCGCTGCCGGACACAGCTGTCTGCTCAAATGCCGGTTTTATTGATGCCTTTGATTTTGATCCCCAGGGGTTTGTGATTGAAGCAGATCTGTTGAATCGTCTGGATCTGGTTCATCAGCTCACCCTGGATGCCGCACGACAGGCATTTGACCAGTGCAGACACACACCGGAAGACAAAAAAAGAACCGGCGTTATCCTTGCCGCCATTGCCCTGCCCACTCCGGCGACAGCTGAATTTTCCCGCCGTGTTCTGCTAGACCGGGAATGGCACTATCCAGATGGAATCCAGCTGTCCCGCACCGGAGTCGTATCCTATCCTGCAGCGGTTCTTGCCCGGGCCATGGGGTTTGAAGCCGGCAGTTTCACGCTG
>JAABSK010000157.1 GCA_011390435.1 Desulfobacteraceae bacterium
TTTTTGCATGGTATTTAAAACTCTTCATCCTGATCTGAAATAACACGAAAGATCTCTTCTGAAGACTGGGCAGCGATCAATCCACTTTTGAAGGCTTCCATTTTCAGCAGTTTGGAAATCTGTGCCAGAACCTTGAGATGACCACCTGTTGAGCTGTTTGAAGTCAACAGCACAAAAAAGATATGGACGGGTTTATTGTCAAGAGACTCATAGGCGACCCCTTTTTTGCTTAACCCGATTCCAACAACAATCGTGTCCACTGCATCCAGTTTTCCATGGGGAATTGCAATACCACCGCCGATACCTGTACTGCCCAGCTGTTCTCTGTCCATGAGGACGGTTGTGATTTCATGTTCTGAAGCGTTTGTCGCTTTGGAAATCGCAGCAGCAAGTTCTTTAATCACACTTTTTTTATTATCTGCTTTAAGGTCGGCGACGATGGTGTCCCTGTTGATCAACTGACTGATTTTCATTGTGAGTAACATTATCCTTTGGGCTGAATCAGGCCCAGTTTGCCGTTGTGGTGTTTGTACAGAACATTTACCTGTTCTGTGCGGGCATTGTTGAACACAAAAAAGGATTGCCGGCCGGAATTGAGTTCAATCATGGCATCTTCAACATCCATGGGTTTATTGTCAATGGTTTCAATGCGGATATGTTCTGCAGCCAGAGGATCAGCAGCATTTTCCTGAAATTCAGGAACAGCCTCGTCATCTCTGATGCTCTGCTTGTCCCGGGTCAGGTGGCGGTTGAGTTTTTCCTTGTGCTTTTTAAGCTGTGCCCGGACCTTGTCGGTAAGGGTGTCAATAGACGCATACATGTTTTCCGATGCTTCTTTGGCGTGGATCTTCAGTCTGTCGCAGGTCAGGGTGATCTCTGCAATGTGCCGGATTTTTTCAATTGAAAGCACCACATGGGCTTCTGCAGGGCTTTCCAGCAGCCGGTCGAATTTCTCCAGTTTTTTGTCCACATATGTTTTCAATGGTTCTGAAGAATCCATTTTTTTGAAGGTTACCGTTGTTTGCATAAAAACCTCCCTAAAGCTGTTTTCGTTTATTTGACGGAAGTATGTTCAGTACTTTTCGATATTTTGCAACCGTGCGCCGGGCAATTTCAATGTTGGACTCCTGAAGGATACTGGCCAGTTTTTCATCGCTGTACGGGTCTTTTGGATCTTCGTTTTCGATCAGAAGCCTGATTTTTTCCTTGACGCTGGCCGATGCCATGGATTCTCCGCTGGTTCGGCCAATGGATGAATTGAAAAAAAACTTGAGCTCAAAAAGGCCCTGGGGGGTGTAGGCGTATTTGTTTGTTGTTACCCGGCTGATGGTGGATTCATGCATCTGGATATCTTCTGCAATATCTTTGAGAATCAGCGGTTTTAAGTGGGCAATCCCTTTGTCGAAAAAATCTCTTTGAAACTTGAGAATACTTTCCATTACCAGGTAAATGGTTTTCTGGCGCTGGTGAATGCTTTTAATCAGCCAGGAAGCAGACTGCATTTTTTCATTCAGATAGTTTTTGGTATCTTTCGAGATTTTCTGACCGCGGGCAATGGCATTTTTGTAAAACCGGTTAATCTTGAGTTTGGGCAGCCCGTCATCATTCATGACAATTTTGTAGTCATCTCCCATTTTATAGACATAGATATCCGGAGTGATATAGGCTGGTTCCTCTGTTGAAAACGATCTGCCGGGTTTGGGTTCCAGATATTGAATGACGTTCACCGCTGCCCGAACGTCTTCAACAGATATTTTCAAGGCTTTTGCAATTTTTTTGCTGTTTCGGTTTTCAAGATTTTTCAGGTGATGCTCAATGATTTGCGTGATGATTGCGTTTTCAATTCCAAGCTGCCGGACCTGTATCAGGAGCGTTTCCTGAAGGTTTCTTGCACAGACGCCCGGCGGATCAAATCCCTGAAGAACTGACAGCACGCTTTCCACCTGATCGGTTGTGGTGTTGCAGGTCTGTGCAATTTCATCCACATCACAGCACAGATAGCCGTCCCGGTTCAGATTTCCGATAATGGTGTCGCCGATTTCCTCTTGCGCTTTGGTGAAGCCGTGAAGCATCAGCTGCCACAGCAGATGATCCTTCAGCGTTTTTTTCTCTGCGGTAAATGCTTCATAGTTCGGTGCCTGGGTGCTTTCCGACTCTGTATAGGTTTTCCCTGTGGAGTTGTATTCATTGATGTAATTTTCCCAGTCCGTGTCTGTTCTGACCCGGTCCTCAGTGGTGATCTCTTTGAGATTTTCTGTCCTGTCACCAGCATCGATCTGGGTTTCATCCGCAGTGATGGTCTTATCTGTCGGCTCGTCAAGTTCAGCCTCTTCCAGGGCAGGATTCTGTTCCATTTCCTGCTGGATCATTTCCGCCAGCTCCAGCCGTGACAGCTGCAGCAGTTTGATCGCCTGCTGGAGCTGAGGTGTCATGACCAGCTGCTGGGTTAAGATCAGATTCTGTTGTAATCCAAGTTCCATTTTACAGTTTAAAATTTTCTCCCAGATAGATTCGTTTGGCTATTTCACTTGAAATAATGGTTTCAGGATTCCCAGATTCGATGACGCTTCCTTGGCTCATAATATAGGCATCATCGCAAACTCCCAGAGTTTCTCTCACGTTATGGTCTGATATTAAAACGCCGATTCCTTTTTTAGTCAACTGATAAATTATTTGCTGAATGTCGATCACCGCCAATGGATCAATCCCGGCAAACGGCTCATCCAGGAGAATAAACTTGGGATCAGTGGCCAGAACACGGGAGATTTCCAGCCGCCGCCGTTCTCCTCCGGAAAGGGAGTTTGCCTTCTGGTGGCAGAGGGAAAGGATGCCCAGCTCTTTCATCAGGTCCTGTGCCTTTTGTTCGATGTCCGGTCCCTTTTGAGGCAAAAGCTCCAGTATGGCGGTAATGTTCTGTTTAACCGTCAGCTTTTTAAAGACGCTTGACTCCTGGGGAAGGTAACCGATCCCTTTTCTGGCACGGATGTACATGGGATCATCCGTGATATTCTCCTGATGAATGAATACACTGCCGTCGTCAGGTTTGATCAACCCCACAGCCATATAAAAAGTGGTGGTTTTTCCTGCGCCGTTAGGGCCAAGAAGCCCTGTCACCTTTCCCTGTTCTACGTTCAGGCTGACGCGATCCACCACTGTTTTGCCATTGTATGTTTTGACAAGATTTTTTAGTACAAGCTGCGTCATCGTGATTCGTCAGCAGGCGTGTCTTCAGGGTTAAACAATGCTTCAACCCGCTGGGAACCGTCACTTTCCACAACAACCCTGTCCTGGTTCCGGAAAAGTGTGATTTTTTTTCCGGTGATAAAACTGGAGCCGGTGACCAGCCTTGGAGATGTTCCTGTCAGGATGAGGGTCTCATCAGCTGTGGAATATACCGCCTTATCTGCAAACCCCTTGCGGTTGCCTTCAGTGTATTCGACATTTCCTGTGGAAATGATTTGTTTGATACGGGTCTGGCTGTTTTCGTCAGCAGCAGGTTCATCCATAAAGAAGATTTTCATGGAGTCAGCCAGTAAAAGGGAGTTCAGACGTCTGGCTTTGACATTCCCAATAAACTCAACCATGGATTGATCTTTCCGGGCAATCATCCGGTCAGATTCGATGTGAAGCGGTTCTTCCGGCGGTGGATCTGCGGTTTGTGATCCTGCAGGCAGAGCAGTGCAGAAAAGGAGCAAGCCCATAAGCGTGGAAACAAAAATCAAAACAGGGCTAATTGACGTCAAAATTTTCACTGAAGGTTCCCCTGACATGTCCGGTTAAAACCGTTTCATTTTCATTAAGTCTGGTTATCATCGAATCCGCGTCAATCACTGAGTCTGCTTTTTCCAGCCTCACATGATCATTGGTGTATATTATATGTTCTTTTTTGCGATAATGCAACTGATCAGTTCTCAGGACATAGGTTTCATGGGTCACCACCACATCTCCTGAAAAGGTCATGTCATGGGTCTGGGTGTTGAGCACCCCGTCCCGGGATGTCAGACGGACCTCGGTTTTTTCCCGGGTGAAAAAGGTAATGACCACATCTTTTAAAATGGCCTTGTCCTGGTCTTTTAGAAGGGTGGCGGACGATGCTTTCAGTGCCCATTCCGTAATCCCGTTTTTTTTGGAAATCTGCTCAAGAACATTGAGCTTCAGCGCGGACTGTGTGTCGATATCGATGCTGCCGACCTCAATGGGTTGTGACAGCCACTGATTTACCCAGAAAAAACCAAAAATCAGAAGGATGATACCGATCATCAGTCCGATCAGTGGAAGGGTTAATCTTTGTTTCAGGGTCCGGGTCATGACAGAAAGGAATCAACAATGCGATGCCACAACCCCTTTGCCTTGAGGATGGATTCGCAGATTTCCCGGACAGCGCCCTGGCCGCCGCGGCTCCGGGTAATGATGTCACAATGGGTTTTGACTTCACTTGCAGCGTCTGCCACACAACAGGAAAGCCCCACCCGGGTCAGTACGGGAAGATCGATCAGGTCGTCGCCAACATAGGCCATTTTTGTCGGTGAAATGCCGGTCAGTTCGGATATGGTGTCCAGAGCACGGGCTTTATCTTTTATTCCGTCAAACACCAGCGTGATTCCCAGATTCTGGCACCGGTGTTCCAGTGCTTTGGATGAACGGCCGGTAATAATGCCCACCCCGATGCCGGTATCCATCAGCAGGCGCAATCCAAGGCCGTCTTTTGAGTTGAAGCTTTTGATCTGTTCACCAGCGTCTGTATAAACAATGCTGCTGTCGGTCAGGACACCATCAACGTCCAGAAGCAGAAGTTCAATGTCACAAAGGGGGGTTGGCATTGGTTTATCCCACAGCCTGCTTGATTTTCAGTAATGTGGATAAAAACGGTGCCATGTCATCCAGTGCCATGGAGTTGGGGCCGTCACACAGAGCAGTTTTTGGATCAGGGTGGGTTTCAATGAACAAACCGTCTGCTCCGGCGGCAATGGCAGCCTTTGCAAGGGTGGGAGCAAACTGGCGTTCTCCTGATGACGAAGATTCAGCACCGCCTGGCAGCTGCACGCTGTGGGTGGCATCAAAAACAACGGGAACACCCAGTCCTTTGATGATGGGAATGGCTCTGAAATCCACCACCAGATTGTTGTATCCGAAAGATGATCCCCGTTCAGTGATGCAGATGTGGGGATTTTTTGCAGCACTTGCCTTGCTCAGGATGTTTTTGCACTCAAGGGGAGATAGAAACTGCCCTTTTTTGATATTGACCGGCTTCCCCGTGTTACAGGCTGACAGAATCAGGTCGGTCTGGCGGCATAAAAATGCCGGAATCTGGATGACATCCAGAACGCTGGCGGCTTTTTCAGCCTGATCCGGCAGGTGAATATCTGAAAGTACCCGGATGTTCAGTGCTTTTTTGACGGCGCGTAAGATATCCAGGCCCGCGTCAAATCCAGGTCCTCTGAACGACTGGATCGCGCTTCTGTTGGCTTTGTCAAAAGAGGCTTTGAATATAAAAGGGATGCCAAGTTCTTCAGTAACTGCCTTGAGATGGGCAGCGATGCGATATGTGATCTCTTCGGATTCAATGACACAGGGGCCTGCCACCAGAAAAAAAACAGGCTGCTGGGCGGCGGTCAGGGTTTCAAAAAAATTATCCATAAAAATACCTTTTAGAAATAGCGTTGAGGTCAACCTATATTTTGGGATGCCAAAAGTCAAGAATACAAAATTGCTTGATAAGTTAACCCATAGCTGCTATTTTTACTGACATTTCAGCGGTGTATATTCTAACATATTGAAAAGATAGGTTTTATTGATGTTAAAAACACTCTCCCGGCTTCTGATTCTTTTGATTTTCATCCCCATGGCCTGGCTGCTGGTTCTCCGTCTGGAAGGTGGAAAACCAGAGATCCAGCTGGATCTGCCATCGGTGTATCTGAACAAAGACCATCACGTTTCCGTGTCTGTGGAAGATGCGAAAAGTGGACTGCGAAGGATTGTGGTTTCCATTGTTCAGGCCGGAAACGAAACCGTGCTGCTGGAAAAAGAATATGATACAGCTGCGTTTTTTTCCCTTCTCTCAGGTCCTGAAACAGTCACAGATGCATTTGATATCCCAGTAGATCTGCTAAAACATGGGATCAAGGACGGTGAAGCAGTGATCCGGGTTACGGCATCGGATCTGTCCTGGCGCGGCTGGAACAAGGGGAATGTCACACACAAAGAACAAGCCGTGATCATCGATTCTGTCCCGCCCCAGGTGACTGTCCTGACCACCCGGCACAACATTGAACAGGGCGGTGCCGGCCTTGTGATATATCAGGTGTCTGAAGACGATATCCGCAGCGGTGTGCAGGTGGGAGACAACTTTTTTCCAGGACATCCAGGCCTGTTTGACAACCGGCAGATCCATGCTGCTTTTTTTGCACTGGATTATACACAGGGGTCAGGTACCCGTTTGGCGGTTGTTGCGGAAGATCAGGCCGGTAACAGTACCCGGAAGGGATTTTACCATTATATACGGGACAAGGTGTTCCAAAAAGATACGCTGAATATCTCTAAAGGATTTCTGGAGAGCAAGATCCCGGATTTTGATATTGGTGATGAAAATCAGCGGTTTCAGGCAGCGGATGATCCATTGCTTGAAAAATTTTTATATATCAACAGGACCGTCCGGAAAAATAACGTTGACAGG
>JAABSK010000015.1 GCA_011390435.1 Desulfobacteraceae bacterium
ACCAGATGAACCGCTCCCAGAATCTTCGCAAATACTTCTATTCTATTGAGGTCGCAACCAAGGAGTAGATCATGAAAAAAAGCATTGCGATCTTTCTTTGCTATTCCATGCTTATGAGTTGCGCAGCTCCACTTAAAGTTGAAAATGTTTCATTTCAATCACCAGAATCAGTACCCAACCATCAAGAAATCGAAGGACTCAAAATTGCGGTGGTCCCAATAGACACAGCAGAAAAGTCTAAAGCAATTTTCAATACTGATTTAAAAGAAGCCAATATACTACCCATTCACGTCATTATTCGCCATACCGGTACCAAAGAATTTGAAATCAATCATCAACAGATGTTTGGCATTCAAAGCGATGGTTCTTACTCTGTTGCTCTAACTATAGGTACTGCAGCCCAAAACGTAAGATCCTCTTCTATAGGAACAACTGCAGCTACCAGTGCTGTTGTTGGGGCAGTTGCTGGTGCAGCCATAGGTGCAGGTATTGGTGCAGGTATTGGTTCTGCTAGCGGTGATACAGGAGCTGGGGCACAAGCAGGAGCAATCATCGGTGGCACTACAGGGGCGGCTTCTGGTACTGCCGCTGGACTTTCAGATAATTTTACTATAGAGTTCAAAAAACAACTTGCGATTCATGCCTTCGAGGATAGAGTCATTTATCCATCAGACATGAGCCAAGGATTTGTTTACTTGCCTTGGAGGCCTTACCAGCAATTTCGAATGGTCATTTTCGACATCAACACTGGAACACGAAAAGAAATAATTTTTCCTATCTCAGTTTATAGGTATTAGCTAATGCCATTAATTTTAGCGTAAGGATTTATTGCCATAGCCAAACCATCCGGTTTTATTATTGAAGTTTCTGGGAAACTTTCTCTTGGCACCGGGTTGAATAATTTATCGATTAATTAAATTAACGGATAACCTGCAACCTTCCCATGCTGGACAAAATCCAGCATGGGAAGGTTGCGATAGAAGCTCTCTTTTATGAAAATAGCATTGATTGCACCTCCCTACCCTCTGGAAGAAATCCCCTCTCCTCCCCTTGGGCTGACATATATTGCTGCAGCCTGTGAAGCTTCCGGCGCTGATGTTACCATTCTGGACTATATTGTCCGTGGCTATTCCGACCAAAAGCTGGTTACGGAAATCGATGCGCTGGCACCGGATGTTGTGGGCATCAATTCGGTCACCCTGAATTTTAAAAAGGCTGCTGCCATTCTCCGGGCGGTCAAGCAGGCCAGACCCGATATCATTACCCTTTTTGGCGGCCCCCATGTCTCGTTTGACAGCAAAAAAACCCTGGCCGCACACCCGGAAATCGACATTATTGTCAAAGGCGAAGGAGAAGCCACCATCGCTGAACTGCTTCCGGTAATCCATGACCGGGACTGCTGGCACCGCATCAAAGGCATTGTCTTTAAGGACCGAAACCGGTTGATCTCCACCGGACGCCGACCGTTTATCCGGGATCTGGATACCCTGCCTCTGCCTGCCCGCCATCTGCTGCCCATGGCCCGTTACCAGGCCCTGGGATATCCGGTAAGCATCATCACCAGCCGGGGATGCCCGAACCAGTGCATTTTCTGTCTTGGCCGCCGAATGGTGGGCCACAAGGTCCGTTTCCGGTCAATCCGGCAGATTGTGGATGAAATTGAGATCCTGACCCGATACGGCATTTTTGTAATGAATATTGCCGATGATCTGTTCACGGTGAGCCGCAGACGGGTCAGGGCGTTCTGCGCAGAACTGGACCGGCGAAACCTGCACATTTCCTGGAGCGCCTTTTCACGGGTCAACACCATTGACGCGGAAACTTTGACCCTGATGAAAAATGCCGGATGCCACGGCGTCAGCTTCGGCATCGAATCCGGTAACCCGGAAATGCTCAAACGGGTGAAAAAAGGCATCACCATTGATCAGGCGAAAAATGCCTCTACCGCCTGCCAGCTGGCAGGTATCAGAGGGCATGCATCGTTCATGGTCGGTCTTCCCGGAGAAACCCTTGAAACCATGAATGATTCACTGGCATTACAGCAGGAACTGGAAATCGAAAGTGCCTACCATTTTCTGGCGCCGTTTCCCGGAACCGCTGTCAGGGAAAACATTGCTGAATACGATCTTGAGATCCTCACCAATGACTGGGATGCATATCATGCCAACCAGTCCATTGTCCGGACATCCAGCCTTTCCCCTGAACAGATGGACGCCTTTGTTTATGCTGCAGGCGAACCGATCCGAAAAGACTGGGAAGCCCTTAAACAGCGATATGCCGCCCATACCGCAACTCCATATGAACAGATGCAGGTTGGCGGCCATTACCGCACACAGATGATCTTCGCCCTGCTCAGCCAGGACATTCTTGAAACCTGGTCTGCTGACACATCTGATCCTGACAGCGCACAAGAGCATTTGTGTGCCCATGTTTCCGCTGTTACCGATCTGGATCTGTCCTTTGTCCGGCTGACCCTGCAGGACCTGATGAACAAAGGCTACATCCACATGAAGATCTTTAATGAACGCATCTGTTTTTCATGGTCGGACGCACACAAGCCATCCGCCAGCGACACCCTGACGCCCGAATATCTGCGACAGGGTGCCTGAAACAATCCACAGCATCAGCTTTCCGGCTTTTCAAACATCATGACAGCCCAGACAAGCTTTCCCTCATTTCCGCCATCGACCCAGTGCTTGAGCCCTTTGATCATCTGATCGATATAGCTTTTGTCTGAAAGATTCAGTATTTCGTCATACCGTTCTTTTAACTCATTACGAACCCGGCTGTAATGAAGCGGCAGATTTTCAGACAGATCCTCGATTGCAACTGTTTCCATTCCCACGCTGGCTGCCATCCGGGAATAACGATTGACAGATCCCAGTTCATCAAGGTTAATGCGGTCAAGGATGGGCTGCAGCGCTTCTTTTTCAACGCCATCCTTTTGCATGGGGTCTGTAAAAACAAACCTGCCGCCGGGTTTTAAAACCCGCTGGACTTCACTGAAAACTGTGGCTTTATTATTGCTGTGCAAAATCGCATCTCCGCTCCAGACAATGTCAAACATCTGGGCGCCAAAAGGGAGACTGTCAAAACTGCCATCTTTTACATCGATCAGGCCATCAAGACCGGCTGCTTTGTTTTTGGCGCGATTCCGCTTGTTTTCAACTTCGCTGATATTGACACAGCTGACACAGCATCCGTAAGTTTTTGCCAGAAACCGAGCAGCGCCGCCGTATCCTGATCCAATATCCAGTATCCGGGTATCTGCATCAATCCGGACCATTTGACTCATTTTTTCAACTGTCCGATGGCTGGCATGGGCAATTGAATCAGTTTCGTCCTGGTAGATACCGATGTGAATATCTTCACCTCCCCATACGGTATGATAAAATTCATCTGCATCCGGGCTGTTGTAGTAGGATCTGGCAACCTGGTTGCCGGATTCATACTCCCCGTCCCTGTAGGATTTATCCGCAACATGGATTAGAAAATCTGTAGCGGACATATCATAGTTTCGTTTAAAATCACCATAGGTGGTAACACTCTGAAAGCCTGCCTCCTGCAGAATTTTCTGGGTATAACTCTTTTTAAGCGGACACATGTTCAGGTGATACACTGAATCATCCGGAAATTCGTAACGAAACCGCGCAAGCCCGTCATCCAGATGCTCAGGTGCGGCCTTGACCCGGTTTCCCGCATAATAATATTTATGCTTGGATGAAAACCCTTTATCGAGCATGGTGTCATAATTTCGCTGATCAATGATGAGAATGCCATCATTTTTAAGAACCGCATAAAATTCAGCCAATACTTTTCTGCGATCCATATCTTCAAACAGATGGGTAAATGAATTCCCCAGACAGATCACTGCATCATAGCGGTTATGAACAATATCTTTTGTGATCCAGCGCCAGTCAGAATGAATGGTTTTCAAAATAATATTTTCTGATTTTGCGTTGTTGAATGCCTTGGCCAGCATGGCCGGACTGCCGTCCAGACTGGTCACGTCAAATCCATCCTTAATCAGCTGAACAGAATTAAAACCGGTCCCGCATGAGGCATCCAGAATTTTTTTTGCGCCATGGCGTTTTAAAATTTTTGAAAAAAAATGATTTTCCGCTTTTGCCCTGGATTCCCAGTCGATCAATTCATCCCATTTGTCGGCAAATCCTTTGACATACTCATTGGAATAGTTGTTGCTGTCCCTTGTTTTAATGGGGTCTTCACCAAATTTCTGTTTTTGTGGATACAGCATACTACAATAACCTCCTTTTTTTACGTGATAATATTGAAAAATAATCATCTCAGAACTTTTCAGCAGGCCTGTGAAAAATCCGGCAGGCAAAAACAGCTGCACGACAACATTGCTGCGCTGAAAAGACAGAACGCTTAGAAGCAGTGATTTTGAGCAATCTGCTTCAGCAGAATGATTTGACAAATTTTGAAAAAAGAAAACTGTGCAGGCTAATTGTCGACGAGGGTGACAATCAGAGAAACAGCGCTCCTGTTGAACCAGCTGGAGTGGCAGGTATCTTCACTTACATCGACCAGTTGAATTTTAGAATTCTGTTCGATTTTTTTCAGATATGCTTTTTTGTGATAAAATGCCTGCATAGAGAAATAACCGCCAGTCAAGAAAGTTTCAGATTAAAAGATTTCTCTTTCTTAACAGATGAATCAGCAGGTGTCAACTGCAGGACCCGATCCAAATTCTGTGGATTTTTTTCTCGACCTTCAAATGCTGAAATGATAAAAACGGTTCAGTAAACTCAAATCTTTACCACAAAAGGAGCGTGAAAATGGAGTGTAAAAAAGAAAAAAACCTGACCAGATGCAACTGCACATATGAGCCCTGCTCACGAAAAGGGGCCTGCTGTGACTGCATCTCCTATCATCTGAATATGCGGCAGCTTCCTGCCTGCTGTTTTCCAGACACTGTCGAAAAGACATATGACCGGTCCTTTGAAACCTTTGCCAGCCTGGTGTCACACAATAAGATCTAAACAGCGCCGGCAGCAGCCCAGGAAACCCGCGACAGCTGCCGTCTTATTTCAGGACATTTCTCAAGCGCAGAACCGAACAGTTGGCGTTTTTGACGATTTTCTGGGCACAGTCCTGGGAAAAGGCCTCATTGATTTTGCGCCGATGATTATGGTACACCACAATGAGGTCGGCACCCCATTTTTCCGCCATTTCAAGAATGACTTCATAGTGTTTACCCACAAGGACTTTCGCTGTGACATTTTCACCGCAATTCTGATCAGTAAACGCCTTTAACGTGCGGCTGAACTCTGCCTTGGCCTCTTTTTTCATTTCATCGGTCACAAATGATGCCACAATGGGCATGCTGAAACCAGGCATTACAGACACCAGAAGAATCTGGGCATTCATCAGCTCTGCAATCTGAGCGGCATTGTCATACACGGCCTTTGATGTTCTGGGATATTCCACATCAATGGGAACCAGTATTTTATGAAACATGCAGGACTCCTGTAAACGATTATCCAACAGCCGAAAGTCTGTCCCGCCTTCTGCGCTGTACCAGATAAATAATGATTAAAAGACCGATGGCAGGGATATACATCAGCTGCTTGGGCGGGGTCGCAGCCGGGAGAAGCACATTTATAATTTCCTGATCAAATTCAACCCCCATCTTCTGCGCTTTGCTTGAAAACACCACAAAATCCACCAGCATGCGGCCATCTTCCATCCGGGTGGTAAATCCAATGCTGTTGAGCCGTTCTTCCGCAGTTGTTCCGCCATTCACCCTGAACATCATCGCTTTGGTAAATTCATCGCCAAGCCGATCCTCTCCCTTGATCATCAGACGGACCATGGCACCCGGATCAGTGGCTTCGACAACTTCATGCAGCTGGCTTCCGGGAACAATGTCATAGGGTTCATAAATTTTGTCCCAGAAATAGCCCGGCCGAAACAGGGTAAAGGCGATCAGCAGCATGGCAAGGGTTTCCCATATGCGGTTTTTCACCAGAAAATACCGCTGGCTGGCAGCTGCAAAAATCAGCATGGCCACCACCGACGCTGCAATCACCACCAGCAGATGATGCCATGACCCGATACCGATCATGAGCAGTTCAGTATTGAAAATAAATAAAAACGGCAAAATAGCGGTCCGGATATCATACCCAAACCCCTGAATACCGGTACGGATGGGATCTCCACCTGAGATGCCGGCCGCAGCAAAAGCTGCCAGCCCCACCGGGGGCGTATCATCCGCCAGAATACCAAAATAAAACACGAACAGATGTACAGCGATCAAGGGCACGATCAGTCCGTTTTGAGCACCAAGCTCCACAATAACCGGGGCCATGAGGGTTGACACCACAATATAATTGGCAGTTGTGGGAAGCCCCATTCCCAGAACAAGGCTGATCATGGCGGTAAACAGCAGGATCAGCATCAGATTTCCACCGGAAATAAACTCGACAAACTCTGTCATGACCAGACCGATACCGGTAAGGGTTACCGTACCCACGACAATACCGGCAGCAGCTGTGGCAACACCGATACCGATCATGTTTCTTCCGCCGCCAACCATGCCCTGGACCAGCTCATTAAAGCCGGTTTTAAACGCAAACATCTCTCCTGTCTCTTTTCTGAAGAACCCTTTCAGCGGGCGCTGGGTCAGCACAATGATAATGAGCAGGACAGTGGCCCAGTAGGCAGATAAAGCCGGTGAAAGCCGCTCAATCGTAAGGCACCACATCAGCACCACAACTGGCAGCAGAAAATAGTATCCGGCCTGGGCAGTTGACGCCAGATCCGGCAATTCATCGATTTCATGCGAGGTGTCCAGCTCTGGAACGCGGCAGGCCAGCCAGATCAGCGCCAGATACGCCAGAGCAATCAGAACGCCGACCGGATAAATGGCTGCATCTCCGGCAAGTGTCTTGATCCATCCAAGCCCGTAATAGGTAAAACCGCCGATGATAATAACCGTCAAGACAGCGATCACAAACGACACCAGTCGCTGACTCACCGTTTTGACTTTCCGTCGTTTCATCCCTTCAAGCCCCATTTTACAAGCTTCAAGGTGAACAATATAGACCAGTGCAATGTAGGAGATAATGGCCGGCAAAAACGCATGCTTGATCACATCCACATATGAGATCCCCACATATTCCACCATCAGAAACGCTGCAGCCCCCATGACCGGAGGGGTGAGCTGGCCGTTGGTGGAAGCTGCCACCTCAACGGCACCGGCTTTTTCTGCCGGGAATCCAACTTTTTTCATCAGTGGAATGGTAAAAGTCCCTGTCGTCACCACATTGGCAATGGATGAGCCGGAAACCAGGCCGGTCAGGCCCGAAGAAACCACAGCTGCCTTTGCAGGCCCGCCTTTCAGGTGTCCCAGACCGGCAAAGGCGGTACGGATAAAATAGTTTCCCGCGCCGGCAGATTCCAGCAAAGATCCGAACAGGACAAACATGAACACCATTCCGGTGGATACCCCCAGGGCCACACCATAGACCCCTTCTGTGGTCAACCAGTAATGACTCATGCCTTTGACCAGACTTGCCCCTTTGTGGGCAATCACATCCGGCATGTAAGGCCCGCCAAAAGTATACACGACAAAAATGGTGGCCACCACCATCAAAGGCGGCCCCAGTGCCCGCCGGGTGGCTTCGAGCAACAGAATCATTCCGGTAACCGCAACACCCAGATC
This sequence comes from Desulfobacteraceae bacterium, assembly GCA_011390435.1. The sequence continues at coordinate 7,691 of JAABSK010000015.1, forward strand.
CAGCGGAGTCGGATTTCCCGGACGATCTGACAATTGCGCATAAAAAATAAAAAGATATGCTGCACAAAATGCAGCCACAAGCGCAAGGAACCAGTCCTGAATGGGGATATATTCCCGTGGAGACGATTTAAATGTGGGATAGGCGGTGTAGGCCAGAAACATGGCAAATGCCAGATGAATGGCCCGGGCTTCAGTGGAATTGAACACCAGAATGTTGAAAACAAACGGCAATGGAGATGCATACCATAACTGAAACACCGTCCAGATCAGCGGAACGAAAAACAGGATATTTCTGGGGACCCCGCCAATGGGATTTCGCGCGCCTGTATCAACTTCAGCGACAATTTCCTGGACAACATCCAGGTCAGGAACCGTGTGTTTTGTTTCGGTCATGCTGCCGATCCCTCCATGAAACGAAAGATGATTGATTGTGCACCCTGGCCGGACGCGGCCAGGGTGTGATTCCAAAATGATTACATCAATCCAGCTTCTGTGTAGTATCTTACCGCACCATCATGCAGCGGAGCAGATAAACCGTCTTTGATCATCTCCTCTTTTTTCAGATTTTCAAAGGCCGGATGCAGCTTTTTAAATTCTTCAAAGTTTTCAAAAACCGCTTTGACCAGCTGATAAATAACTTCCTCAGATGTATTGGTCGAGGTCACAAGGGTTGCTCCCACGCCAAACGTGGTGGTGTCGCTATCCGTTCCACGATACATGCCGCCAGGAATGGTGGCCATCCGATAATAGTCAGCACCTGCCACGAGTTTTTCAATCACCGGGCCAGTAACATTTACCATCACGGAATCACAGGATGTCGTGGCTTCCTTGATCGAACCGGACGGATGTCCCACGGTGAACACGATCGCATCAATCTTGTTATCGCAAAGCGCGCTGGACTGTTCTGCAGACTTCAGCTCTGAAGCCAGTTTGAAATCATCGTTTGTCCATCCCATGGCATTCATCACGATTTCCATGGTACCGCGCTGACCAGACCCTGGGTTTCCGATATTGACCCGTTTACCTTTAAGATCTTCAAAATTTTTGATGCCGGAATCAGCACGGGCAACAACAGTGAACGGCTCAGGATGAAGACTGAAAACCGCCCGTAATTCCTTGTTGGGTCCTTGTTCTTCAAATTTGCTGGTTCCATGGAATGCGTGATACTGCCAGTCCGACTGAACAACGCCAAGGTCCAGATCCCCTGCAGCAATCGCATTCAGGTTATATACAGAACCGCCGGTGCTTTCCACTGAACACCGGATATGATGCTCGTCCCTTCCTTTGTTCACCAGTCTGGCAATGGCACCGCCGGTGGGATAATAAACACCAGTGACCCCCCCGGTCCCAATGGTGACAAACGTTTGCTGATCCGATGCGGCACTTTGTTCTGTCTTCTGCTCAGGCTGCTGATCTCCGCAGCCGGCAATCAAACCGATCACACTGAGCATCACAATAATACAACTCCATACGCTTAACTTTTTCATTATCAATCTCCTTTCTGGGTTAGTGATTTTTTGAAACTTAGCTTTATACGCCTGGTTTGTAAATACATTTTTTTTATGAACCTGCAACAATCAAATGGTCTGTATTTAGTTTCTGAACCCTTGGCCATCACCGGATTTATCAATGTCCAGCCTGATCAAAAAAGATCAATCGGTTTTGAGGACAGACAAAAAAGCAGACTGAGGAATTTCGACCGATCCGACCATCTTCATACGTTTCTTGCCTTTTTTCTGTTTTTCCAGAAGTTTTCGCTTCCGGGAAATATCTCCACCGTAGCATTTGGCAGTTACATCTTTTCGAAAAGCAGAGATGGTTTCCCGTGCAATGATTTTCCCGCCAATGGCCCCTTGAATCGGAATCTTAAACTGCTGCCGGGGGATTTCCTCACGCAATTTTTTGCAGGCAGTTCTGGCCCTGGCTTCTGCCTTATCTTTGTGAATCAATTGCGACAATGCATCCACCCGTTCGCCGTTGATCAAAAAATCCAGTTTCACCAGATCGGTTTCCTGGTATCCTGCAATTTCATAATCAAACGACCCATACCCCTGGGTCACACTTTTGAGCCGGTCATAAAATTCGTACACCACTTCAGCCAGGGGCAGTTCAAATTTCATCTCCATCCGGCTCTGGGTCAGGTACTGATAGTTTTTGCTGACCCCACGGAACTCGTGGCAGACTTGCATCACATTCCCCATGTACTTGTCCGGCACAATAATGGATGCCTTGATAAACGGTTCGCGCACTTTGGAGATCTCTGCAGGATCCGGGTATTGAACCGGATTGTCAATGATCTTCACGGTGCCGTCTGTAAGCGTGACCTCGTACTGGACTGACGGCGAGGTTAAAATCAAAGACACATTATATTCCCGTTCCAGCCGTTCCTGAACAACTTCAAGGTGCAAAAGCCCCAGAAAACCGCACCGATACCCAAAACCAAGGGCTGCTGAGCTGTCTTTTTCATACACCAGGGCAGCATCATTGAGTTTGAGTTTCTCAAGGGCTTCGGTCAGTTCTCCATAATCATCCGAAGAGACCGGGTACATGGATGAAAACACAACAGATATGGGTTCCCTGAACCCGCTTTTGGGTTTTTCGCAGCATTTCCCCGGCATGGTGACCGTATCACCGATTTTAACATCGCTGATGTTTTTAATGCCGGCGATAAAATATCCAACCTGTCCGGACACCAGTTCTTCCTGAGGCTTTCGCAGAATCTGAAAAAGACCGACTTCTTCAACTTTGTAGATGGCATCATTGGACATGAACTGAACTTTGTCTCCCCGCCGGATGGTGCCGTCCAGAATCCGGAAATGCACAATGGTTCCCCGAAAGGCATCATAGTGAGAATCAAAGATCAAAGCCTTGAATGTGGTGTTGTCCGATTCCACAGGCGACGGAATTCTGGCGATAATGGATTTAAAGATATCCTCGACGCCCTTCCCGGTTTTGGCCGATACCATCAAGACATTTTCCGCATCCAGCCCCAGATCTTCTTCGATCTGCTGCCTGACCCATTCCACCTCAGCAGACGGCAGATCAATTTTGTTAATTACCGGTATAATTTCAAGATTGTGCTCCATGGCAAGATAGAGATTGGCCAGTGTCTGGGCTTCCACACCCTGGGTGGCATCCACAAGAATCAAAGCGCCCTCGCAGGAAGCCAGCGCCCGTGAGACTTCATATGAAAAGTCCACATGACCGGGGGTATCAATGAGATTCAACAGATACTGCGTGCCATCTTCACCAGTATACGGAAGTGACACGGTCTGGCTTTTTATGGTAATGCCCCGCTCTCTTTCAATATCCATTGAATCAAGGATCTGCTCTTTCATGTCCCGTTCAGACACGATACCTGAAAGTTGTATCAGCCGGTCAGACAAGGTGGACTTTCCATGATCGATGTGGGCAATGATACTGAAATTTCTGATATTCTGTATAGTTAATTTCAAGTGTTCTCCAAAACTAAAATGATTGACAAATACCCTGTATGTCGTTAAAACTATTTGAATTACATTTATCAATTGCGGTGTCTGGTGTCAAGAAAAGCCGGGGCTCGCAACCGATACCCCTGGAGAAAATATCATGGCGTATTCCGTTTTAATTGTTGATGATGATTCAGCAATTAAAGAATCTGTTGAAGAATATCTAAAACTGATGCACTACACTGTTAAAAGCGCCTCCAGTGCGGATGAGGCTCTGGATCTACTGGCCGGTTTCAAGGCAGACGTTGTCCTGACCGATATCATGATGCAGGGCATGGATGGTCTGGAACTCACCCGGAAGATCAAAGACACGGATGGTGTTGATGTGATCGTCATGACCGGCTACAGTGCTGACTACTCCTACGAAGAAGCGATCCAGGCCGGTGCCAGTGATTTTATCTTTAAACCGTTCCGGTTTGAGGAGCTCGACCTTCGCATCAGACGGGTCCTCAGAGAGGCAGAATATAAAAAAGAACGAAACGCCCTGTTAAAAGAGCTGGAAAAACTGGCCATCACCGATGCATTGACACAATTGTATAACTCCCGGCAGTTTTTTTCCCAGATCAAAACAGAGATCAAACGATATAAACGGTATTCCAGACCATTGTCCCTGCTGATCCTGGATATTGATTTTTTCAAATCCTACAACGACACCTGGGGGCACCTGGAAGGAGACAAGGTGTTGATGAGAATCGGCCACACCATCAATTCATGCATGCGATCCATGGATACCGCCTACCGGTACGGCGGAGAAGAGTTTGCCATCATCCTGCCGGAAACCCGGCTGAAAAAAGCCTGTGTTGTGGGTGCCAGAATCAAGGACAATATCAGCTCCCAGACCTTTGAACCGGAACCCGGAAAAAAGGTCAAGGTGACCGTCAGTATCGGCGCCACTGAACTGGCAGAAGGGGAAGAGTTTTCATCTTTTATCCGCCGGGCAGATAAGGCGTTGTACAAATCCAAGGAAACCGGCAGAAACAAGCTCACCTATTTCGAACCATCGCCATGAAGCCTGGTAGTGAGTCGCGACGGTTATCAGTCCAGGCTGATCCGCATGCTCAGATCCACACTTCGTGCCTGATGAGTCAAGGCGCCGCAGGAGATCACATTTACGCCAGTAGCTGCGATATCTTTGATCGTTTCCAGCGACACATTTCCCGAGGCTTCCACAACAGCCCGTCCGTCAATATATTGAACTGCCCGGCGCATCTGATCGTAGGTCATATTGTCCAGCATAATCACCTCCGCACCTGCCTCAACCGCCTGCTTCACCTCATCCATGGTGGTGACTTCCACCTCCACTTTCATTAAGTGGGATGTCCGGGAGCGAACCGCTTCCACCGCACTTTTAATGGAACCGGCCACGGCAATGTGATTGTCCTTGATCAAAACCCCGTCATAAAGAGAGAGGCGATGGTTATATGCGCCGCCGGCCCGGACCGCTTCCTTTTCGAGACAGCGAAGGCCTGGCGTGGTTTTCCGGGTATCTGTGAGCCGGACCCCCGGGGTATCAAGCGTCTGAACAAATTCCCGGGTGATGGTGGCAATGCCGGACAAGCGCTGCAAAAAGTTCAAGGCCACACGCTCTCCTTTGAGCAGGGCCACCAGATCACCTTCAACCTTGAAAACAATCGCCCCGTTTTGAATGGCGTCGCCATCTGTAAATTCAGATGCACACTGACAAGCCGGGTCCAGCAGCGAAAAAACTGTTTTCGCCACCTGGATTCCAGCAAGGACAAAGTCCTGTTTGGCCACGATCACCCCTTTCCCGGAAAAAGATTGCAGCAGAATACTTTCCGTTGTAATGTCACCATGGCCGGAATCTTCAAAAAGGGCCAGCTTGATAATGGTTTCGATGGTATTCATGGTTTTTTCATCTTCTGTATGCGTTCAAGGTTGTGTTTGAGCGTGTTGTTTTTTTCCTCCAGTTCTGTATGCTGATCTTTGACTTTCTGGATCACCTCTTCAGGTGCTTTTTCAAGAAAACTCTCGTTGTGGAGCCGTTTTTGAACCCCTAAAAGTTCTTTGGTGTTCTTCTCCAGATCTTTTTCAAGGCGCTGGATTTCTTTGTCAAAATCGATCACCCCTTCAAGGGAAACAAAACAGGTGGTGTTTCCGGTGACAGAAGTTGCTGAAGATGCTGGAACATTGTCGGTTTCACAAAAATAAAAACTTTCCAGACCCGCCAGATTCACAATGGTGGCTTTGTTCTCAGCAATGATGATTTTTTCGCTTCCATCTGCAGTATGGCCCAGCACCTTGATTTTCATAGATGGTTGAACATTCATTTCACTGCGGACATTGCGGATGCCGGAAATCAGGCCGAACAAAAACGCCATCTCCTTTTCAGCGCGCTCATTGCGATAGGTTTGATATGCTGCATCAGTGAAGGGATACGTTGCCGCCATCACAGATCCTGAAGTGGTTGGAAGAATATGGTAAATTTCTTCTGTAACAAACGGCATGAACGGATGAAGCATCACAAGAATATCCTCAAGCACCCTGGCAAGAACACTTCTGGCGCTGTCCCGTCGCCGGGCGCCTTCTTTCTCATACAATGCCGGTTTTGACGCCTCCAGATACCAGTCACAGAACTCATGCCACACAAACTGGTATATGGCAGAAGCTGCATCATTGAACCGGTAGGTTTCAATGCCATCCTTGACCGCCAGGGCGGTGTCTGCACACCGGGACAAAATCCACTTGTCAACAAGTGTCAGATTCTTTGTATCAATTTTTTTGTTCTGATCTGTAATGTGCATCAAAGCAAACCGTGATGCATTCCATAATTTATTGACAAAATACCGGTACCCTTCCACCCTGGATTCAGACATTTTGACATCCCTGCCCTGGGCGGCAAAGGCAGCCAGGGTAAACCTGAAAGCGTCTGCACCGTATTGATCAATGACTTTGAGCGGATCAATGACATTGCCTTTTGACTTGCTCATCTTTTTCCCGTTTTCATCCCGCACCAGTGCATGGATATACACATCGTCAAACGGGACATCGTCCATAAAGTGGATCCCCATCATCATCATCCGGGCCACCCAGAAAAAGAGGATATCAAATCCGGTCACCAACACGTTGGTCGGGTAAAATGTTTTCAAAAGATCGGTCTTTTCAGGCCACCCCATGGTGGAAAACGGCCAGAGCGCACTGGAGAACCAGGTGTCCAGCACATCGGTTTCCTGAGCGAGCTGGTCTGATGCACACACAGGACATTTTACGGGATCTTCTTCTTCCACAATTACCTGATGACAGGCTGCACATTTCCACACCGGAATCCGGTGACCCCACCAGATCTGTCTGGAAATACACCAGTCACGAATATTGTCCATCCATTCAAAATAGGTTTTGGACCAGTTGTCCGGGATAATCTTTGTCCGGCCGCTGCGCACCGCTTCCGATGCTTTTTGGGCAAGGGGCGCCACCTTGACAAACCATTGCTTTGAAATGGACGGCTCAACAACGGTGCGGCACCGGTAACAATGGCCAACACTATGACTCAATGGCTCCTGTTTGACCAAAAGCCCCTGCTCTTTAAGGGCTTCAAGTGTTTTTTTTCTGCAGTCAAACCGGTCCAGACCCTCAAACTGACCTGCCCCTGCAAGCATGCAGCCGTCATCATCAATGACCTTCAGTTTTTCAAGCCCGTGTTTTTCACCCAGGTTAAAGTCATTGGGATCATGGGCCGGCGTGACTTTCAACGCACCGGTCCCAAATCCTTTATCCACATAATCATCTTTTATAATCGGAATCAGGCGATTCGTGAGCGGCAGCATCACATGGGTCTGTGTCAGATTTTCAAACCGCTCATCGTTCGGATTGACTGCTACAGCAGTATCACCAAAAAGGGTTTCCGGACGCGTGGTGGCAACTGTCAACCCCTGTTTTTTATTTTCAAACGGATACCGGATATAATACAGGTAAGCTTCTTTTTCTTCATATTCCACTTCAAGGTCTGCAAGGGCTGTCTTACATCGCGGGCACCAGTTGATGATATAATGGCCCTCATAGATCAGTCCTTCTTTATACAGCCGGACAAACACCTTGCGCACAGCATCAGACAGCCCCTCATCCATGGTGAAGCGTTCCCGGTCCCAGTCACAGGATGCGCCCAGGCGTTTGAGCTGATTGATAATGGCCCCGCCGGATTTTTCCTTCCATTTCCAGACCTCTTTGATAAACGCCTGTCTGCCAAGCTGATCACGGGTCCGGCCTTTGGCCGCCAGATTCCGTTCCACAACGTTCTGAGTGGCAATGCCGGCATGGTCGGTTCCAGGCATCCACAATACATTGTATCCAATCAATCGCCGGTACCGGCACATGATATCCTGAATCACGTTGTTCAGGGCATGGCCCATGTGCAGTACGCCGGTAACATTCGGCGGTGGAATCACAATTGAAAACGGCTTTTTATCGCTTTTTTCCGCTGCTTTGAAATATCCCTGATCAATCCAGAACTGGTACCATTTGTTTTCAATATCTGATGGGTCATACCCGTTATCCAGAGAACCCGAGCCCATAAATTCACTCCTCAAACCCGTATTAATGAAAAAGGGGATTTTATCAATCCCCGGAACGTTTAATCAAACAAGCTGTCGATATATTAACTTTTCCCGATCTGGTCAAGGTCTTGTTGCAGGCTGTTCCTGATCTGCATGATCTCTTTTTCAATCACCCGTTCCATCACTTCGAACAGAATCGTTTCGATTTTATCAGCAAATTTTTTCTCGATCACTTTTTCCAGTGCTGCTTCAAAATCATCAAGGCGGATATCTTCAGGTGCTGCCGGAACAGGACCCTGCATATCAGCATCTGTCCTGTCGTCAACAACCTCTGTCAACTCGATAATACTGTTGTCCCTCTTAATGTCAGAGCCCTCTTCAACAATGTCTGTCAGTTCGATCACATCATCATCTGTTTTATCATCATATGAAACATCATCATCCCACTCCAGCATGTCAGTCATAAAGGCCTCACTTTATTAGATATTAACAAAATACGCCCTCCCGTATTATCGGACAACAAAAAGTACCAAAGCCTGCCCAAAGTGTCAACTGTTTAAAATACTGCCCAGCCCCCTGTCAGTACTGAAAAAACGGGTTTACAATCCATGCAGGGTAGTTTAAACATCACAGGTGATGCAAAAATTCATTATTGACACCATTCATGACTTCCCGGCAGTGACAACGCTTCTGGGCCAGGATGCCCGCCACATCCACAAAGTGCTGCGGCTTGGACCGGGAGACACGCTGTCTTTGACCGATGGCTGCGGCCAGGATTACACCGCCACGATATCTGCAGTTGCCAAAGACAGGGTTCATCTGACCGTTACCGCAACGGTGGCTTCGACAACCGAAGCGCCGGTTCAGATCACTTTGTGTTCCGGCATGCTCAAGGATAAAAAAATGGATATGGTGATCAAGCATACCACCCAGCTGGGCATCCACAGATGGATTCCTTTTTATTGCGACCGGTCTGTTCCAAAGCCCAATGAAAAGCAAACTCAAAAACGGCTCCAGCGATGGGAAACCATTGCCAGGGAATCCTTGAAACAATGCCGTAGAAGCAGGGTTCCCCAGATTCTGGAACCGGTTCGGTTTGAAAAGGTTTTCACCCAGACACAGCATCATGATGTCAAAATTGCATTCTGGGAAAACGCAGACCTTCAGCTGAATGCCCTGAAACCGAAACACACCCCAAAAACCATTGTGCTTCTCATCGGTCCGGAAGGCGGGTTTTCAACAGAAGAGATTCAGACTGCCACTGCAAACGGTTTTTTTGCCTGCCTGCTTGGCCCCCGCATCCTGCGGGCTGAAACCGCATCCATCTCGACCTGCGCTCTGGTCCAGCATCTTTTTGGTGATCTGTAGTTTTCTCCCCTTCGGATTCTGGTTGACATTTTTTCTTGACAAGCATTCTCAAAAAGCATATAAAGCTGCGTGTTGCCTGAGCCCAGGTAGCTCAGTCGGTAGAGCAGGGGACTGAAAATCCCCGTGTCGGCAGTTCAATTCTGTCCCTGGGCACCAGATCACAAAAAAAGCTTTCAAGGGTTTTAATCCTGAAAGCTTTTTTTGTTTGCGTGACCAATGAATCAAATATCCATGAAAGCTGGAGGCAAAAAAAGAAAACCATGGTTGACTGGACCAACGCTGTTTTGCACCAGTGGATTTGTGATCAATGGCAGATAGAGGTCCACTGTGTCCGGACCGATATTCAGATCCAGGGCAGCCCGGAGCGGGCACTGTCCCGGGTGGTTGTTGAAGACAAACAGAACCGGCTTTTTCTGGTGGAACAATTTGATACAAAAAAATGGGGGCTCCGGGACCGGGTGGCAAGGGCAATAGACATTTTATTTACCCGCGGCCTGACCCAGGTGCTGCCGTACCGGAAATCAGTCAGGGAAGAATTTCTCCCTTTTTTTGACGATGACTGCTTTCAACTGTCTTCATTTCTTGAAGGGACTCCTTTGAAACGGCCTGATTATCTGTCCTCATCTGAAATGGGAAAAAATGCGGCCCTTTTTCTAGCCCGGATGTCCGAAGCAGCCAAACAAATGGACAGGACCCTCCCCTTTTCCTGTTTTTCCATCAAAGCCTATATCCATGAACTGTTCAGAAAGATGAAGCACCATGACCGGCCGATCCATGACAGATTTCTGCCGGTCCTGCACTTTCTTGAATCCACATTTATGCCAGCCCATGATCACCTGCCCCTGGCATTCTGCCATGGTGATCTTCACCCGTTGAACATCATCTGGGACAAGGATGAAATCAAGGCGGTGATTGACTGGGAATTTGCCGGGATCAAACCGGATCTCTATGATGCCGCCAATTTGGTGGGTTGTGCCGGTATCGAAAACCCCAATGGCCTGGGCATGGACATGGTCATGACGTTTGTGGATGAACTGCGTAAAACCGCTGTGATCAGTGAAACCGGGTGGCGGTTTTTCCCGGAATATGTGCTGGCCTTGCGATTTGCCTGGTTGTCGGAATGGCTCAGAAAAAAGGATGATGAAATGATCGACCTGGAATTTGCCTATATGAAAATTCTGGTTGACCACATGGCTGAAATAAGAGAAGCTTTTTGCAAGATGACATGAACCGTCGTCCTGCAAGCGGGTTTCAATCCCGGTTTACCAAATTTCTATATGAGGAGCAGAACATGACCAACAACGTTGTTATTGCACTATCCTGCGGCACCAACGATACCAACCGTGCCACCCGGGCCATTCATCTGGCCACCATCGCCCACAAGGAAGGTAAGAACACCTGCCTGTTTTTACTGGATGAAGGGGTATATCTGGCAAAACAGGGCATTATCACCCATGTCCGGTCCGCCACCGGGGATGTGGCGGATGACCTGCTGGCATATCTTCAGGCCCATGATGTCCCGATCCTGGTATGCACCCCCTGTGCTGCAGCCCGGCAGATCAAGGAGGCAGAGCTGATCGAAGGGGCCCGCATGGCCTCAGCTGCAGAATTCATCAACATGTCCTGTGATGCAGCGGTAATCAGCTTGTAGTAGAGCGGTTGACACAAGATTCTGACAGACAGCGGCATGGTTGAAAACAGGCATTCAAAGATCTGTTGGCGACCATGATGTGTCACGATTTGCAATTCAGATAGTCAACAAATTCAGTGTATGGCATTGGACGGGCATACAAAAACCCCTGAAGAGCATCGCACCGTTCGTTCACCAGAAAGGCTTTTTGTCCCTGTGTTTCAACACCTTCAGCAATCACCGAAAGCGACATGGCTTTTGCCATGGCAATAATTGCCCGGACAATTGCCCTGCTGGAATGATCCGTCTCAACACCCATGACAAGAGATCGATCAATTTTCAATGTATCAAGCGGCAGCCTGTTGAGTGAATTAAGTGATGAATATCCTGTGCCGAAATCATCCAGCTCAATACTCAGCCCCATCTGCCGAAGTTCTGTCAGAATCGTATTCCCTCGTTTAATGTCCTGGACCAGGCTGGTTTCTGTCAACTCAAGTTTTAATCTGCGGGTATCAATTCCTTTTTGATGGATCACGGCGGCAACCTTTTGAACGAATTGATCATCATTGAACTGCCGCGCACTGATGTTGACTGCAAGCGCAAAATCATCCGGCAGGTGCTGTTGCGATGTCAATTCAAGCAGGTAATCGCATGCTTTGTTTAAAACCCATTCGCCGATTGGCAGAATCAGGCCCGTACTTTCTGCCACCGGAATAAACGTACCAGGCGAAACAGGATCTTTTCCCGGTGGAATCCATCGGATCAGCGCCTCTGCTCCACAGAGCACGCCTTCCTGTGAAATCTGAGGCTGGAGGTAGATCGAAAACTCATCATTGTCCAGAGCCAGCTGCAGGTCATGGGCCAGTTTGCTTTTCCGGTCAATCACCGCCTGCCGGACATCACTGTAAAAGCAAACCGTATTCCGACCCAGATCTTTTGCTTCGTACATGGCAACATCAGCACGCTTGAGCAACTCGCTTACACTTTTATCATCACTCTTGAAAAGGGCGACTCCTACTGAAGCGCTGGTGTGATGAACCTGCTCTTCAGTACCAAGAAGATATGTCCGGTTTAAGGAAGTCCTGAGTTTTTGAGCAACATCCATGGCTTTTTGATATGCCACTGGTTTTTCAGTAGCCAGCCACTCAAGCACCACAACAAACTCATCACCACCAAGACGGGCGATCGTGTCTATTTTTCGAACACAGCCTTCAAGCCTTCTGGCAACCTCAATCAGTAATGCATCGCCAACATTATGGCCCTTGGTGTCATTCAAAATCTTGAAGTTATCAAGATCCAGCATCAACACCGCACCGTAAAACAGGTTTCTTCGCGATGTGGCAATGGCATGTGAAATCCTGTCCTTGAGAAGGCGCCGGTTGGCAAGCCCTGTCAAAGGATCATACAATGCCAGTTCTCGAATCTGTTTTTCCGCATTCCGCCGTTCAGTGATATCCCATATATATCCGTACCAGTCTGTACTGCCATCATGGAGTCTCTCCGGTGTCGCATGCCCTTCCAGCCAGACATACCCTTTTTCCGGATGATGAAAACGGTACTGATCCTGCCAGGTCTCCAGTCGCTTTGCCGACCGTTCCATGTTCATCATCACCCGGTCAAAATCCGCTTCATGGAACAGCTTGAACAATGGCCTTGAGTCTTTCTGGATTTCATGGGGATGAATGCCGCAGATATCCACCAGTCCGTTTCCAGCGTACGGAAACCAGGATTTTCCATTGGGATCAACATGGAACTGAAAAATAAAACCCGGAATATGCTGTGACAATCTTTCAAGCCGTAAAGAAAGCTCTTTTCGTGCGGTGATATCCTGAACCGTTCCGGAAATGATGGCCGTCCTGCTTTTTTCATTTATCAGGGCGACTGCATGCTGGTAAACCAGTCGCTCTTTGCCGTCTGGCCGTCTGATCCGGTATTCGATATCTCTGGCTGATTTTCCGGTATTCAGACAGGTGATCATATCCCTTACCATGTTTCTGTCATCCGGATGGATCAACTGCATTGCAGATGCCGGAGTGACATTGAACGTTTCAGGAGAAACCCCGTGGATCTCATAGATCTGATCTGACCAGGTCAGTACCTGTGTCTGAACATCCAGCTCCCAATCACCAACCAGTGCAAGCCTTTGTGCCGAAATCAGGCGTTTCCGGGTATTGGTCAGTTCTGTCACAGATGCTTTCAATGAACCAATCGCTCGATTCACATGTCTTTCCAGCGGGCGGAATATAAAACCAATTTCAAGCAACAGGGTGATCATTGTTGCAATCCATATGATGAATTCCAATCTTTCAATGCGGACAATCGCTGCTCTGCCGATGGTTTCATATTCATCAACAGCCGCATCCAGCAGCGGGTCCAGAACATGGGGGCCATAAGTGGTGACATACAGATATGCTGAAGACTGAATCGACAACGCATCCATTTTGGTATCATAGACAATCTGAACCCGGTCAAGAAACCGAGTCAGGGCTTTATCAAGGCCCACCATTGGATCATCATAAATCACTTTCAGTAAGGGACTGGAAACAAGTGGAATTCCATTTTCCGGATCACCCTTCCTGAGCGATTCATGCACGGATTTCATCTTGTTCATGCCTCTTCCCACCTGGGATCGGGCCATGTTGAATTCAACCTCATCATCGGTTGTGGCCATAAGGCTGATAAAGTATGAAATCCGATTGGATAACCCGGCCTGGTGACCGGCAAGATTAACCAGTGCTGAAAAATTCCGCTGTTGGGAAACAACCTGCTGCATGGTAATAAACGATGCCGTCACAAGCAGCGCAATCGTGCTTAATCCAATAATATATCGAAGCCTAATGGCCTGTATGGTGCTTAGATGAATCAATCCTGGCCTTCCTGCCGGTTTTTGGTTAAAAACACAGCCTGCTTTTTTTACAGGCTGCAAATTTTTAACATGGAATTATTTGGATTGTGTGAGTGTTTTGTCAGGATCTTTATTGTTCAGAACGTTCAGGTGAAACAGTGCCGATAAGGGGGAGTATCAGGATGGCGGACAATCCGATGATACCGGCACAGCAGATCAAAATCACTTCAGGCCGGAAACCTGCGACGGCAAGACTCCCTGCCAGTGGCCCAACGAAAAAACCGGCATCCACCATTTCGAGCATGAGGTTCGTATTCAATCCTCTGAACCGGGGGTCTGAAATCATGAACATGAGACCGTTCAGAAGAGGGGAAGCAGCGCCCATGCCCATCCCGTACAGGACCGCAATTCCGTAAAATTGCATTATGGAATCAACGAACCCGAGCAGGCCCAGTCCCACAGCGAACACAACCAGACTCAGGATACTCATGATGGCTTTATCAAACCGATCGAACAAAGGTCCCAAAACGAATCGTATCAAAATCATCACCAGGGTGGACACACTGAAAAACAATCCCACATCACCCAGACCCATTTGCGCGGAAAATGTTTTCAGAAAGAAAAAAACCAGGGCATATACACTGAAAACAAGACCATTGACCAAAAGGACCAGAATGATTTTCTTTTGCCGCAAGTTGGCGAGGATGCTCCCTTTGGGCAGTTTTATACGGGAGAAGTCTTCCGCCTCCTTTTGCAGGGATAACCGCCGGGAAAGCGGTATCAGCAGCAACCCGCACGGAAGCATGAGTACCGCCGTACAGGCGTAAATCACCGGCTGCGAAACCGTTGCTGCCACCTGTTCAACGATCAGGGGAAGAATGGCATAGGGCAACAGTGTCATGATGGAAATGATTCCGAATCCCTGCCCACTGTTTTTTGCCGGCATGAAAACCATCAGCAATGTCACAGATGAAGAAACCAGCATCACATACCCCAGGCCGTGGAAGATGCGAAGCGCGATCAAAAAAAACAATGAATCACCCAGGGCATAGAGGCTCAGGCTGACGACAATCATGAACAGTCCAGCAGCAATTCCCTGGATTGCATTTTGAGATGTCAGAAAAGGACTCAGGACCGGACGAAAAATCAGGGCGGAAACGTTTAACAGCCCGATCAGCACCCCCCGCCAGCCTGCAGGAATGGGAAGGGTTGCCAGGTAGTTATAAAAGCCGTAGAAAACAGCCAGATTGCAAAAGGCAAAAAGGACAAGCAGGCACAAGGCCATAAACCCGAAATTGAACAATCGGTCATTGTTAGCCATCAAAGTTCCACCGATTCATCCTGTGGCTTCAATGGCCTTCTCCAGAGAAGAATGCACCGGGAAAAGGGTTGCAAAACCAGAGACCTCGAACACCTCCTGGACCATGCCCTGTAACCCGGACAAATCCAGGGTGCCGGAGACGGCCTTGAGCCGTTTATGCAGGATCAGAAAACAGCGCAGACCAGCGCTGCTGATGTACTCC
>JAABSK010000158.1 GCA_011390435.1 Desulfobacteraceae bacterium
CAGCCGCAACAGCGGCCAGTGGACTTCCAAGGCCCAGCAGAAGCGTGATCAGCCCCAGATGACTCACGGTTGAATAAGCCAGCAGGCCTTTGAGATCATCTTTGAACATGGCCATGTATGCTGCAAACACCAGGGTGACCAGGCCGACAGGGGCGACAAGGTAAAACCATAACGCGCTTCCTGACAGAACCGGAAACATCAGGGCCAGCATAAAAACCCCTGCCTTGACCATGGTGGCTGAGTGCAGATAGGCGCTGACCGGAGTGGGTGCGGCCATGGCATGGGGCAGCCAGAATTGAAAGGGAAACTGGGCAGATTTGGTAAACGCCCCCAGCAGGATCAGCACCAGGGTTACGGCATACAGGCGATGGCCCTGAACCTGTTCTTTTGATGCCAGAATGTCGGTCAGTTCAAAGCTGCCGACAATATGCCCCAACAGGATAAATCCGGCCAGCATGGCAAACCCGCCGCCGCCGGTTATAATCAATGCCATGCGTGCACCCTGCCGGGCATCGGCACGATGTGTCCAGAAACCGATGAGCAAAAATGAGCTGATGCTTGTCAGCTCCCAGAACATCATGAGCAGAATCAGATTTTCAGAAAGAACAATCCCCAGCATTGATCCCATGAACAGGAGCAGGTATGCATAGAATCGTCCCATGGGATCTTCAGCAGACAGATAGTATCGCGCATAAAGGATAATCAGCAGGCCGATCCCCAGAATCAGGCTGGCCACCAGAAATCCGAACCCGCTGAGCCGGAACGCAAAATTCAGACCGATTGCCGGTATCCATTGCCAGCTGTGGATGGGCATTTGACCAGAAAAGACCGCCGGGGCCTGGGCAAGGAGCAGGATCAGGGATACTCCCGCAACACATCCTGCAGCCGCGGCATAATGACTGCGACTGGAGAACAGAAACGGTAGAATAGACCCTGCCAGAGGGAGCAGGGGAATCAGTGCGATGATCATAGCAATCCTTAGGAAAAGAAGTTTATAATAAAGAAAATAAAAGAAGAGTTCAATATATTTCAAACTTCTTGAATCGGACAAAATGAGTGATCTGTTGGATGAAATCATCAATGACAGGCATTGCTGATGATATTGTCCAGGCGCTGATGAATTGAATTGAGAATGGAGTTGAATTTTTCGGCTAAAGCTGATTAATATAAATCTCATTAACATTACCTGCAAAAAAATGATGTTTTATCTTTGTGTGATGTGGGAGTTTGAACCAGAATGAATCAGGCTGGAGTATACAGGGCAGGGTTGGATATCGGTTCCACCACCGCCAAAATCGTCGTACTGGATGAAAATGATCGTATTGTGTTCTCAGATTATCAGCGCCACCATGCCCAGGTTTATACAGTGGCGCTTGAGTTTTTCCGTCAGATCATGGAGAAAGACGCCCGCTGCCGCCTGGATCTGAAACTCACAGGATCAGCCGCATTGGGTACATCCCAGAAAACAGCGCTTCCATTTGTGCAGGAGGTGGTTGCCGCCCACACAGTGGTCCAGAAAAAATATTCTGGTATCAGAACGGCAATGGATATTGGTGGCGAAGATTCAAAGGTGATCTTTTTTGAACCGGGCAAACCTCCGGATATCCGGATGAACGGCAGCTGTGCCGGCGGTACCGGCTCTTTTATCGATCAGATGGCCACCTTGCTGGACATCACCCCGTTTCAGCTTAATGATCTGGCAAAAGATCACGAACACATCTATCCGGTGGCTTCCAGGTGCGGGGTGTTTGCCAAGACAGATGTCCAGAATATGTTCAGCCGGAACATTCCCCACAGCGATATTGCAGCATCCGTCTTTCACGCTGTGGCGGTTCAGTGTGTCAATTCCCTGGCCCGCGGTGTTCAGATTCAGCCGAAAATTTTATTGTGCGGCGGGGTGTTCACCTTTTTGCCGGAACTGGTGAACATGGTGTTAAAGGTGCTGAATCTGTCCCGGGCAGATATGGTGATGCCGGAACACTCCGAGCTGATACCGGCCATGGGGGCTGCCCTGTTTGATCGATATCCCGGTACAGCAATCCCGGTTGCCGACCTGATCGATCTGTTTGCCGGCCATCAGGACCAGAACAGTAAAGAGAATCACCGGATGGCACCGTTGTTTGACAATCGTCAGCAGTTTTCAGACTGGAAAAAAAATGCCGGCGTTGTTCCGGTGTTGTTCTGCGATCTTAAAGATTATCCGTCGGGCAGATGTTTTCTGGGAGTAGATTCCGGTTCCACCACCACAAAAATTGTGGTGATTGGTGAAAACCAGGAGATTCTGTTCCACTGGTATGAAAACAACAGTGGGAATTCTGCCAGAACGGTTGCAAAGGGGCTGAAAGCGTTCCGGGAGGTTGTCAATAAAAGTCGGCCAGACCTGGAAATCGCATATGCAGCGGTTACCGGTTACGGGGAAGACCTGATCCGGGCCGCTTTTAACATGGACATGGGAATTGTTGAAACCATTGCCCATTACACTGCTGCCCGGTTTGTCGATCCTGAAGTGTCTTTTATTCTGGATATCGGTGGCCAGGACATGAAAGCGATCTTTATTGAAAACGGTGTGATCAGCCGTATCGAAGTCAATGAAGCCTGCTCTTCCGGTTGCGGATCATTCCTTCAGACCCTTGCCGGATCATTGAACCACAGTATCCAGCATTTTGCAGATCTGGCATGCCGAGCGTCAGCTCCCTGCGATCTGGGTACCCGATGTACCGTGTTCATGAATTCAAAAATCAAGCAGGCGTTGCGGGAAAATGCCACCATTGCAGATATCAGTGCCGGACTGTCCTATTCTGTAGTGAAAAACTGCTTGTTCAAGGTGCTAAAACTTCATAACATGGATGAAATCGGCTCTCATGTGGTGCTTCAAGGCGGGACATTCAAAAATCCATCCATTGTCCGGGCCCTGGAAAAACTGACCGGTCATCCAATGCAGATGACCCAGATTCCCGAATTGATGGGAGCATTTGGCGCTGCTCTCAGCGCAAAAGATGCCTTTTTTGACAAAGAGCAGCCGGTTTCCGGGTTTCCCCGGCTGGCTGACCTTGATCAGGCTGAGCAGTTTCAGACCGGGCAGGTGCACTGCAAGGGCTGCGAAAATACCTGCCGGGTCACCCGGTTTGATTTTGCTAATGGAAAAACCTTTTTTGCCGGTAACCGGTGTGAAAAATATTTTCATGCAAAAGGGACGCAGCGCAGCAAAGGATTTGATTTTGTGGCGTATAAAACCGATCTGATGTTCAACCGGGAGTGTTCGCCGCACACATCGCCCAGACTGACCCTGGGAATTCCCAGAAGCCTGAATACCTATGAAAATTTTGTTTTCTGGCACACGTTGTTCACAAAATGCGCATTTAATATCTGCCTGTCATCTCCTTCCACCGTTCAGATGAGTGAAAAAGGGCTGGGAACCGTGATGTCAGACAACATCTGTTTTCCGGCAAAACTGGTACACGGCCATATCTGGGATCTGGCAGAACAAAAGGTGGACCGGATTTTTTATCCGGTTGTGGTCTATGAAAAAAATGAATTTGATGCTGCAGCCAACGCCTATAACTGCCCCATTGTTTCCAGCTATGCCGACGTGGTGGACAGCGCCATTGATCCGGAAAAGCGATTCAGGATTCCCCTGGACCGGGTGCCGGTGAACTTTAATGATCCTGTGCTGTTGAAAAAAGCATGCATCCGGTACTTAAAACAGTTTGGCGTTCCCGATTCGGCCAGCAGCAGGGCAGTGGATGCTGCCCTGGCCGAGCACAGCCGGTTCAAGCATCAGCTTGTGCTCAAAGCCGGTCAGATCGTTCAGGCGGCAAAAACGCAAAACCGGCTGCTCATTGTGCTGGCGGGCAGGCCCTACCATCTGGACGGGCTGGTGAATCACAAGATTCCCGATATTCTGACCGGTCTGGGCGTGGATATGATTACTGAAGACTGTATTCCGAAAGGTGATCGCCTGCTTGAAGATGTCCATGTGGTGACCCAGTGGTCATATCCCAACCGGATTTATGCAGCGGCAAAATGGGTGGCTGAGCAGCCGGACACGGTCCAGATGGTTCAGTTGAACTCCTTTGGATGCGGTCCGGATGCAGTGGTGATTGATGAGGTCCGGGACATTTTAAAAACCCGGCAGAAAAACCATACCCTGGTCAAGGTGGATGAAATTTCCAATCCCGGTTCTGTCAGGCTCCGGCTCCGCTCCATGGTGGAATCCCTTGCAGCTGCAACTCCCGGGAAAAAGGGCACGCCCATTGCGCGAAAACCATTTCCCCGGTTTCGGAAATCGGATAAACAGCGGATCATCTGGGCGCCGTTTTTTGCTGCAGATTATTCACCCTATCTGCCAGCGGTCTTTAAAACAGCAGGATATGAGTTCAAAATTCTGCCGGAGCCGGATAAAGCATCGGTGGAACTGGGTCTTCAGTATGCCAGCAACGATATCTGCTACCCTGGCACCATCGTGATCGGAGATATTGTCAAAGCGCTGAAAAAAGAGCGGTATCATCCAGATCATATTGCCATCGGCATTACCCAGACCGGTGGACAGTGCAGGGCCAGTAATTATCTGAGCCTGATCCGCAAGGCCATGGTCAATGCCGGCTTTGAAGAGATCCCGATTATTTCCGTCACCTCTTCCGGCGGGCTCATTGACCAGCCGGGATTTAAAATTAACTGGCTGATGAAGATCAAGCTGATGTACGTCTGCACCATGTTTGCCGACTGTATTGCCAAAATGTACTATGCTGTCGCTCCGAGGGAAAAAATAAAAGGCCGGAGCCAGAAGATTCGACAGCATTATATGCAGGCAGTTCAGAACAAGATTTTGAGCCGGAATTACGCTGGTATTTTTGCCCTGCTGAAAACAGCGGTGAATGATTTTAATCAGATCCCGGTCCACAAAAAAGCATATCCCAAAATGGGGGTGGTGGGGGAAATTTATGCAAAATATAATTATTTTGCCAACCAGGATCTGGTGCACTGGCTGATTGACCAGGGCATCGAACCGGTACTGCCTCCGATTGTGGATTATTTTATTCAGGATCTGGTCAATTACCGGGAAAATATCAAAGCGGGGATCCGCAGGCGGAAACTGACGGATCTTCTTGGAAAACCCATTGAGTGGCTGATCCACTCGTATCATCAGAAAATCGCCGCCATTTTTTCAGGGTTCAAATTTGCCATCCCCTTTGATGATATCCACCAGGTGGCCCAGCGGGCATCCCAGATGCTGTCCATGACCAACCAGTTTGGAGAAGGGTGGCTGATCTCCGGAGAAATCGCATCCTTTGCCCGTCAGAATATTTTCCATGTGATCAGTGTACAGCCCTTTGGCTGTATCGCCAACCACATTGTTTCAAAAGGGGTTGAAAACCGCATCAAGGCGCTTTATCCGTCCATGAACCTGTTCCATCTGGATTTTGATGCCGGCATGAGTGAGGCCAATGTCCGGAACCGGCTCCATTTTATGATTGAGCACCTGTGACAGGGGATTGATTGAATTCAAACCCTTTGTGGGGTGTGTATGTTCCTGTAATCGAGATGGTTTTATCGTGTTCGCCATCGCATTCAACCATGAAATCAGGCGTCATGGTTTTGTTGTCTTCAATGGCGCCGCAAAAAATTTTAAGGGTGGCAGCCCGGCGTAACAGGCCGTCAATCTTCAGTTTCATGGCGGAAATCCGGGCATCGATCGATGCCAGGTCCGCTTCAAGGTCTTTTTTTCTCACCAACAGGGCTTCCAGAGAACCAGGCAGCTTTTCCAGAGCGTCAAATGTCTTTTTCACCTGGGCCACCACCTTGGTGTTGTTCCGTTTTTGAATGGCATCCATCTCTTTGTGAATGACGCTGAAATCCATGGTCTGGGTGGCGATGATCAGGGGTTTGATGAACTTGACCAGTTCCGGATCAGACGGGGCCAGCTGCGTCAGCCGTTTGAGTTCTGTCTGCAGCTGGGTCATCAGCCGTTTTTCTGTGTTTTTAAGTTCAAGCATTTCAGCATCCACGGTTTCGATCGCCGTGAGCCGCGCTTTTTTTTCCACAAACAGGTTATTGCCGAAATGGATCACGGTTTCGCCGGAAAAGTACAACCCGGTCAAGGTCAGATTTTCCGTTTCAATCTGGTTATGGGTGATAAAGCCCTTTGATTTTTCAAAAATAACCTGGGGCGCGGAAATTTTTGAATCGATCAGTTCCTGCTTGATGGTCAGCACGCCGGTTTCAGAGATCAGTTTTGACCGGGTGGCAGCATCAATGGTAATGTCCTTGAGTGCCATGACTGAGCTGCCGGACTGGGCCTTCATGATAATGGCTTCGTTGTTGGTAATGATGTCGCCACCATCCACAATAGTTGCTTCAATTCTGCCGTGCGCCCGGATTTTAAATCCGTTGCAGATGACGCCTACCTTCATCCGGACCGGACAGGTAAATGTGGTGCCGATGTTGCCGGTTGAATAGTCCAGGCGCACCACCTCGATCTCATCTGAGATTGTAATGGCAGTGATCTGGTTTTGAAGGTCGCGTTCAAGACTGACCACACCGGTTTTGATGGCTTTGAGATAATACCCTTTGGGGGTGCCGCTTCCCTGATAATCTTCAACCTTCTGGACACCGGGGC
>JAABSK010000159.1:0-3720 GCA_011390435.1 Desulfobacteraceae bacterium
AGGGGTGACAATTTCCGTTTCAGCGTCAGAAGAAACAATTGGCACACCTTCTAAAATCGCAAGCGTTGCAGGAACCGGTACCGGAATCCGGCCATGGGCACATTGAATCGCACCGGAACCCAGTGGAATGGCAGATGCATACACCTTTGTGATGCCCAGATATTCCACCGCAAGAAACGAGCCCACAATATCCACAATCGAATCAATACCACCGATCTCGTGGAAATGAACCGTTTCAATATCCCGGCCATGAATCCGGGATTCTGCTTCAGCAATTTTATGAAAGGCAGTAAGACTGTTTGTCTTTACAGTTTCGCTCAGAGGGCTTTTTTCAATCAACGTCCGGATGTCGGTATAATTTCGGGAAGAATGATCCTGATCTGCCACCGTCACTGTCAGGTCTGTGGCTCTCAGGTGGTGACGGAACACCGTGCGGGTGTCAAGTGAAAAACCGCTTAAAAGGCCGGACAACTCATCCTGCAGCCATGCTTCAGGCACCCCCAGGTCGATCAGGGCCCCAAGGGCCATATCGCCGCTGATACCTGAAAATGCGTCAAAATAGGCAATCATGTCAATCCACCGCTCCGGCTGCATGAAGCGTGAGAATTTCAAGCACCAGCCGCGCACAGTTTTCCATGTCAGACAGTGCAATGGATTCATTTACAGTGTGCACATCCTGCATGCCCGTTCCCAGAACGCCTGCCACAATGCCTCTGCCAAAAAAGATATTGGCATCTGCCCCGCCGCCAATGGTTTTACAGGCCATGGATCTGCCGATATTTTCTGCTGCTTTTTTGGCAAGTGTGACAACCCGGTGATCTTCAGGAATATGGGTGCGGGGAAAATCCGTTTCAACCTGGGCATCGATTCTGGGAAAACCAGACGCATCCCGGCAATGGTCAGCAACGTGTGAAAACGCATCCACAATCTCCCGGGTGACCCGGTCCAGCTTTTCCGGATCATGGCTCCTGGCTTCTCCGTTGATCTCCACAAGATCCGGCACGATATTGGTGGCCACCCCACCTTTAATCGTGCCGATGTTACAGGTGGTTTCACTGTCAATCCGGCCAAGCGTGAGCCCGGAGATCGCCTTTGCCGTTACCAGAATGGCACTCACCCCTTTTTCCGGGGCAGCACCGGCGTGGGCAGCCTTTCCATGGACCTTCACACTGATTTTATTTGCTGCAGGCGCACGGGTCACAATGCCGTCTGTGTCGGTCGAATCCAGAATATACCCAAACCTGGAATCCATCAGCGAATCATCCAGATGCTTGGCTCCCTGCAGGCCGATCTCTTCACAGACGGTAAAGACAATCTCCACAGGCGGGTAATCCATGCGGGTTTCAAGAATCACCGCCATGACCTCAAGAATGATGGCAATGGCAGACTTGTCATCCGCACCCAGAATGGTTGTCCCGTCACTGGTAAAAACACCATCCCTGAACTGTACATTGATGCCGGTACCCGGTGCCACAGTATCCATATGGCCGGATAGAAAAATCGGTTCAGCCGCAACTGTCCCCGGAAATTTGGCCACCAGGTTGGAGCAGTCACCATTCACCTTTTCAGCGGCTGTGTCAAACAACACCTGTGCGCCCATATCGTTGAGAATTTTTTCAAGCGCCATGGCAACCATCCGCTCCTGACGGGACAATGAATCGATTTTGACAAGATCCTGAAACCGCTGTGCCAGCCTGGATGAATTGATCATCTCACCATTCCTTTTGCAGATCGCCCGATGAAGGGCCGATAAAAAAAAATATTATATACTAAATTTTACGGATTAATTCTATAATTAATTACCCGGATCCCGGCACAGAAAACAGACCGGACCGGTTCCTGCCTGTCCGGCACCCCTGATGCTGAAATACCGACAGCGTGTCTTGACCTGAGTCGGCCAAAGCCCGTATACTCTCAGAATCAAAATGAATGAACGATTAACCATTGATGTGTTAAAGAACCCATGCTGAAAAAAGCCGCCAGTCTATACTTCTTTTTCCGGGTCACGCTTGTGATCCTGATTTTTGGCTTTCTGTTGTTTCTGATAACACTGCCGATCGGGTCTCTGCTTCAAGAACAGATCAACAGACAGATTCCCGGAACCCTTTCATGGAAAGATGCCAGCGTTTCCCTTTTTTCCGGCATGTTTTCAGCTGAGAATGTCGTTCTTGCCGACCCTGACGGAAAACAGCTTGTCCGCATCAAAAAAATCGCCGTCACAATCGACTGGAAAAATCTTCTGGAAAAGGAAATTTTCCTGCCCGATATCCAGATGATCTCTCCTGAAATCCAGATCACCATGCTCAAGGACGGATCAACAGACCTTGCGGACGCGGTTTTTCCCCCGGAACCAGCCGATGGCAGTATCCAGCAGCCGCCTGAAAAAGAGTCCCGGTTCATGCTGCCATTCAATATACGGGTACGGCAACTGCAGTTTACCGACAGCCGCATCCGCATCCACATCCCGGAAACCGACACCCTTTTCCGTATTGACCGGCTTGATCTTACCATTGAAAATGCCGATCTTTTTCTTCAACAGGCCGACATCACTGCCGCTGTCAAGACAATGACCATTCAAACCAATGGTGTTGCCCTCCCTGAATTCTCGGCCGACATCCGCACACGCCTGCAGAACCAGCGTCTGTCTCCTTTTCATGTTTTTCTGAACACCGGCGGATCAACCTTCCAGGTCAACGGCAGTGTGGACAACATCCTTGACCTTCCGGAGATGGACCTGGCCTTTGACGCTTCACTCATGGCCGCTGAAATTGCCACGGGCCTGGAGCTGGCATCCCGAAAATCCAGCCCTGCCGCCACTGCCAGAGCCGACGGAACCCTGGAAATTTCCGGAAAATTTCTGGGAACCCTTTCAGCACCGAAGATCAGCATGGCCTTAACATCCACAGACCTGAGCGTCCTTGACACTGCCATCGGAGAAATTGATCTTGCCGCAGCATTCAATTCCCGGACAGGATATCTGCATCTGGATCACCTGACTGTCCGGAACAAAAATTCCAGCCTGGAACTGTTGGGAACCCTTGCCCTGACAATGCCGGGAAAACTTGAACCGCTTTCAGAACCCGTTCTCGACCTGGTCATCAAAAGTGATGCCATCTATCTTGAGGATTTCAGGGATGACATGGCAGGCAGATTTTCGCTCAACAGCGTCATCAAGGGGTCGCCTGAAAACCCTGCCGGACAGGTAACCCTTCATGGCCGGGACATTCTTGTGATGGATCAGGCCATTCAAGATCTCCAGATGGATGTCGTCATGAAAGAGCACAAAGTGATCATCCCCCGGATGCAGGCCCGGCTGACACCGAAATCCCATATTACCGCCCGGGGATGGATTCTGCCCACAGGACAAAATGAATTTGACCTCACGGTTGACCTGAATCAGATTGCCGGTTCAATTCTCGGAAGTGTCCACGCCGCCGGCACCCTGAACCTTACCGGCGCAGGAGAGGATGGCCTGAATATTCTTGTGGATGGCCGTTTTCCTGTATCTGTTCTTGACACCCTTTCCGATGAAATCGATCAGGCCACAGGTCATGTCAATCTGTCTGCACAGATGATCGGATCCCTTCAGGACCCGGTCATAACTGCTGATCTTGAGCTGGATCAGGTGGGCATGTCCCTGTCCTATATTGTTCAGGATCTCCAGCAGATCAACGGCCGCATCTCTTTGATGCAGGACCGGATCCGTGTGGATACCACAGG